>JAFWZH010000249.1 GCA_017522515.1 Clostridia bacterium | reverse complement strand
GGATGTATGGCATATAATAGCCTCTATGAATGGCAGGAGATAGAAGCATTAGAACTTGGCAATAAAAAAATAGACGAGCTCCGAAAAGAAATAAACAATATCAATATTCAAATGATAAAATTTTCTCTATTGGGTGAAACTTGAGTTCAAGTTATAAATGCAACTTTTTGGTACAGGATTAATAGCTGCATAAGTAATATTTTTTCAGAGAGAAAAGAGAGACAAATCCCTCTGTTCTCTGCTGAATGGATAATGTTACTATCTTTGTTTTTATTGTCCGTCCAAAGAAATAAAAGTTGTAGATGAGTAAACATATAACCGAAAAGCAAAGGTATGCAATTTCTAAGATGCTGCAAGTTCCTATGAGTAAAAAAGATATAGCTGAAGCTATTGGCGTTGATAAAAGTAGTATCTATAGGGAAATAAAACGCAATTGCGATATTCGTAGTGGAAAATACAACCCTGATCTTGCTCAAAGAAAGGCAGATAAACGTAAGGTTGAAAAGAAGCGAAAGGAGGTGTTTACACAAGCTATGAAGAAGCGTGTAAAAAAGCTTCTACGAAAGGATTTGAGCCCAGAGCAGATAGTGGGCAGAAGCCAAGTAGAAAATATAGCTATGGTATCTCACGAAACTATATATTGTTGGATATGGAATGATAAACGACAAGGTGGGGATCTCCATAAATATCTTAGAAGGCAAGGGCGAAAATATTCAAAGCGTGGTTCTAAAAACGCAGGTAGAGGATTTATTCCCAATAGGGTTGATATTGACCAGCGACCTTCAATAGTAGAGCAAAAAGAAAGATTTGGTGATTTAGAGATAGATACAATTATTGGAAAGAATCACAAAGGTGCTATTCTAACCATTAATGATAGAGCAACAAGCAGAGTCTGGATACGTAAGCTATCAGGGAAAGAAGCCATCCCTGTAGCAAAGATTACAGTATGGGCATTGCGAAAAGTAAAAAACTTAATACACACAATAACGGCTGATAATGGAAAAGAATTTGCAAAACACGAGGATATATCACAAAAACTAGATATTAATTTCTATTTTTGTAAGCCATACCACTCTTGGGAGCGTGGTGCCAATGAAAATACTAACGGTCTTATCAGGCAGTATATCCCAAAGGGTACGGACTTTAGTGAAGTAACCAACAAGCGTATTAAATGGATTGAAAACAATCTAAATAATAGACCTCGTAAAAGACTTGGATACCTCACACCAAACGAAAAATTTAAACAAATTATTAATATGAATTCCGTTGCATTTGTAACTTGAATTCAGCACCTGTAAGAAGTTACTAATGACAAAAAAGAAATTGCCCGTTCGTTTTACGGGTCAGCACTTTACTATTGATAAAGTGCTAATACAAAATGCAATAAAAATAGCAAATATAAGCAGTCAAGATACAGTTTTAGATATTGGAGCAGGCAAAGGGTTTCTAACTGTTCATTTATTAAAAATCGCACATAATGTCGTAGCTATTGAAAACGACACAGCTTTGGTTGAACATTTACGGAAATTATTTTCTGATACCCGAAATGTTCAAGTTGTCGGTTGTGATTTTAGGAATTTTGTAGTTCCGAAATTTCCTTTCAAAGTGGTGTCAAATATTCCTTATGGCATTACTTCCGATATTTTCAAAATCCTGATGTTTGAGGGTCTTGAAAATTTTCAGGGAGGTTCCATTGTCCTTCAGTTAGAACCTACACAAAAGTTATTTTCGAGGAAGCTTTACAATCCATATACCGTTTTCTATCATACATTTTTTGATTTGAAACTTGTCTATGAGGTAGGTCCTGAAAGTTTCTTGCCACCGCCAACTGTCAAGTCAGCCCTGTTAGACATTAAAAGAAAACAGTTAATTTTTGATTTTAAGTTTAAAGCCAAATACTTAGCATTTATTTCCTGTCTGTTACAGAAGCCTGAGTTATCTGTAAAAACAGCTTTAAAGTCGATTTTCAGGAAAAGTCAGGTCAGGTCAATTTCAGAAAAATTCGGTTTAAACCTTAATGCTCAAATTGTCTGTTTGTCTCCAAGTCAATGGAAAAACTGTTTTTTGGAAATGTTGGAAGTTGTTCCTGAAAAATTTCATCCTTCTTAATTCAAAGTTGGGTGATGGTCAAGACGATTTTTCTGGTTTGGTGTCGTCTTTTAAGCTGCCGCATAACGTTTCTCAGCTATACGCAGGCAGGGATTTTAACCACTGGACTTTCTACGAAGAACTGAACTTCAAATATAGCAGTTTCCTGTCCTACGAAGACCGAAACCCCTGCTTGCGTATAGGTGATGTTATGCGGTCGGCTTTCATTTTCTCTTCTTTCTCGTTAATTTGTCAAGCAAAGTTACTAAATTTGCAGTCAAGCAATTTTAATTTTTGAATTATGTATTTCAGTAGACCTTGGACTTCTATCTAAGTGATAGGCAGTCCTGAATAAATTCCAATCAATCTTTTAGGTCAAGACAATCAGTCTATGCTTTGTGTGTGCCGTCATTTGTTTGATGGCATTGCTATGTCATAGTTGCTCTGTCGGGTAATACTGTCTATTCACTTCTCCACGATTTGAATTCAAGTATTC
>JAFWZH010000248.1 GCA_017522515.1 Clostridia bacterium | reverse complement strand
TAATTGATATGGTGTATTATATATTTTGTTGATATGGTTTTTCATTTACAAGTAAATTATATCACAAAAAAGACTACATTCCTACCCTTTAGGGTAAGTTTGTAGTCCTTTTTCTTTTAGGGCTGTTTTTTTACAGCCCCTCATTTTTACCCCTTCACCTTTGGTGGTGAGTAAGTGTGCCTTTCATTTTTCTAACAGTTTAAGTGATATTCTGCCATGCGGCAGAGTGATATTATTGTCTTCGGCAATAGTGATATTGAAACTTTCAGTTTCAGCGATATTTTATTCGCAAATAACTGACCGAAGGTCAATAACACTACGCGAAGCGTAATATAACTGCATAGCAATACAACTCGTCGTAAGGCGAATAAAACTGAAAAAAGCACCGCTATTGCGATGCCTTTTTTCTGGTACGAGTGTTGATAACGGATTCAATTTAAAATAATAATCAACCGACAGTCAAACACATATTCTTACTTGTATCAGAGGATTTTATAGTTTCTTCAATAAATCAAAACGACACATTTATTAAGAATATGAAAGGATAATGCAATTATGAAAAACATAACATACAGACAAGTCAATGATTATATGATACCCAATCTCACACTCCCACCCGAAGAAGCAAGTGTCAGGCTTGGTAAATGGGGAATGTTACATAAGGATTACCTGCTCAAACACAAGAAAGTGTTATTTACAACACTGCTTACTCAAGGTAAACTCTATCAGCACTGTGCTGAGGTTGAAGCACAAGCACGAGATATGTTTAATACAATCGTAGAGCAGATGAAAGAAGCGGAAGGTGTCACAGAACGACTGAAAGAAGAGAATCAGATGGAATGGGTATGCCGTATGCAGAATATTGAGGCAAGGGCAAGAAAGGTTGTTATAAAAGAACAAATATACAACTAAACAATCTATGATATGACAATTAGCAAAAAAAGCAGTCAGCATTTCTGTTGGCTACTTTTTTGCTAGGGAGCATATTCTAACGTCAGAAAAAGTGTTTGATTATAAATTAAAGCTTAAAGCTATTGCTCCTGCATTATGGCCTGATAATTTAGCAAACTGGAAAGATGAGCAAGTGCAGAAAGAATTTATGATAAGATATGAGAATTTTATCAAATAAATGTTGACATATTTATCCAAATAATATATACTTGTCTTAGATGTTCATATATGAACAACACGAAGGCGGTTTTGCTAATATATGAACAAAACAAGCTGAATGTCTGGAGGAATTTAGTTATGATGGAAATAGTAACAATTACAGGCCAATCATTAGAAGATTTTTTTCGACCCAAAGTACCTCAGGGATTAGTGAAACCTCTTGTTAATAAATTGAAAGTTTTAAAAACTTATGGGCGTGAATGTATCGGTGCATTTGTTTTTCCGAGTGACAATATATTTCATTTTGAAGTTACGGACCCTGATATCCCAGAAGGTGCGGATGTGTACATATCATTTATAGACATTGGCAATCTTATACTTATCGTTGAAGTTTTAACATTTCAACTAAACAATAATAAGTAAGGAGGTAAGTGAAATGAAAACCATTGATAGCTTAATAATGCCCAAAGACATAGGTGGAGTAGGCAGAGGTGACTCTACTCACTTAATATTACAACTTATGAAATTACGTAACAGAAACGGGATGACTCAGAATCAGCTTGCAAAGCAGATTGATGTTTCACACACAACAATTGCAAGAATAGAAAACTTTTCAATGCAACCTACGTTGAAAATGTTAACTCAAATTTTGGATGTGTATGGGATGACTTTAGAAATTGTACCGAAAAAAAATGAAGTAGTGCCATCGTTTGAAAATAATACAAAAGAAATTATAGAAAGTAAAAACAATCTTTCATCTCAAAAACTTATAGAAATAATGTCGAATTTCTATAAGAGAACGACTTTACATACTAATAGCAAAAAAGATTATACTAGTTTTATAGAAAAGCTTCTCACGGATTATATTCAAACACTAATATTATTTAATGTGGATGAACATATTTTAAACAGAGTCAATAGATTCAATAAATATATTAATATCATACTGAGTGAGTATTGTTGTGGAAGACATAATTTAGCTTACGAAATTTTCAAAGAAGCTTTATTGGCATGCATAGATATTGAGGTGTTTATAAAAGATATGTCCAATAACAGCGTATTATATCGGGGTAGGAAAAAGAAAAATAAAAATAAGAAATATAGCAAAGAAGAAATGTTTCATATTCCGTTTGAAAGCCGATATATCGTTTCTACCCAAAGATATAGTTTTCCAGGACTTCCATGCTTGTATTTAGGTAGTTCATCAGACATTTGTGCGATTGAATTGAATGAAAATATAACTAATTTAGCAATAGCAAGATTAATTTATCATGAAAATCTAGGAAAACACAAAATATTGGATTTAACGAGTTTGTTTTTTGATTATTTTGCTGGTATATATGAAACTTGCAGCGAAAAAATTTTGATTAATTTACCCTTAGTGTTGGTTTGTTCTACTTATATAGAGTATGAAAAAGAAGATGAGGCAAAATTCAAGAAAGAATATATTCTTCCACAATTATTACTTGAATACATAATCAATGAATCTATATTGAAAGAAAATAAAGTAATTGGAATAAAATACTTTTCCGTTAAAGAAAACTTTTTGGAATACTTTGAAAAGGGTGATTTTTATAAGATGCAAAAAATGTGCAATTATGTTTTTCCAACAATGGACGCAAAAAATAGTGAAGGATATTGCACTCAATTAAACAAATTATTTGAAGTTGTTGAAATTATTGAATAAACATGAAGGCAAATATATGATAAAAACATTTTTTAAAATCTTGAAAATCGTTTACAATACTAAACAACTGTAGTATGCACAAAAATTATATCTAACTGAAAGTTTTAGATTAAAGCTATAATATGATTTAGTCTGAATGATTAGATTATAAAATTACCTAAATTTTCATTAAGTATTATTTGTTGGTAAAGGCGTATGTTACCAAAAATAAAATGAGTAATACTAATTAGAGGTTACAATAATTGAAAAGCAGCCATCCACATATTGCACAGGTCCGTAAAAAACGCACAATGAAAAAAACAGCCTCCTATGGTAGAATAAAAGAAACTACCATAGGAGGAAATTTTATGCCCAGAAAATACAGACATATACAAGATCAAGAAAAGGAAATAATTGAGTTAATAAGGCAAGGAAATACGTTGCGAGAAATAGGGAATAAGTTAGGTTTTACATATGAACAAATGAGGAACTTCAAAACACGATATAATAAAAAACAACGAATGATAGAAGCAGGAAAAACTATTCACAAGAAAGGAAGACCATGTAAAAAGGAAGGTGGAATACCGCCGTCCATACAAAAATTAGATAAGCTTACTGTTTTGGGGTAGTCTGCCCTCTGTCAGATGTATCGGCATTATGTCCGTAAAGTCAGACGGTATGCCTGCTATATACAGATACGGCTTGTACTCATTTGAAGAGCCGATTTCAGCATAGCCTATCTCCTGAACAAAGGTATATTTTTCTACTCTTTCGTCCTCGCTGATTGTTGAAATGTCATCGTACTCAACATCATAAAAGCCTACATGGTATTTGCCGTTATACATTTCGGCATAGTTTATAAGGTAATCCTGAACGGTTACAAAAGCCTCTATTGTGGCAGTAAACATTGCGACGGAAAGGATAATGCCGATTATTGTAACAAGAGTTCTTGTTTTGTTCTCTTTAAGTGAGCGTTTGGTAAACTGTTTAAAGATATTCATTGAGGTCACCTCACTTAACGAGAAGTCTGTCACTCGCAATTTTACCGTCGTTTATGGTGATAATTCTGTCTGCCTGCAAAGCAATCGAATCATCGTGAGTGATAACGATAAGTGTCTGACCGTATTTTTTGTTAGAGAGTTTAAGAAGTTCAACGATTTCGTGGCTGTTTTTCGAGTCAAGGTTACCCGTCGGCTCATCGGCAAGCATAACGGCAGGATTGTTAATAAGTGCTCTGCCGATAGAAACTCTCTGTTGCTGACCGCCCGAAAGCTCGTTGGGAAGATGCTTTTCTCTTCCGGTAAGAGAAAGAAGGTCAATAAGCTCACGAAGGTAATTTTTGTCTACCTTTTTGCCGTCCATAAGTACGGGTAACGAAATGTTTTCCGTTACATTGAGAACAGGGATGAGGTTATAAAACTGATAAATAAGCCCTACCTGCCTGCGGCGGAAAATGGCGATCTGGTCTTCGTTTTGTGCGTAAACATCCTGCCCGTCAAGGTAAACCTTGCCGCTTGTGGGCTTATCAACACCGCCGAGGATATGTAGAAGTGTACTTTTTCCCGAGCCTGACGGACCGATGATAGCCACAAACTGACCTTTAGGTACGCTGAAGCTTACATTATCGAGAGCTTTAACCTGATTTTCACCCTCACCGTAAATTTTTGAAAGGTTTTCAATTTTTAAAATATCCATATTGAATTGCTCCTTTTCTTTTTGTTGCAGCTTCATTTTACCAATCAAAAATTACACTTCGGTGACTCTATTATTACAAAAACGTCACACAACCTGCTTGTAAAATCTTATTGTAAATTTCGCACCGCCGTACTGACCATTTTCGGCTTTTATTGTTCCGTTGTGACCCGAAATAATCATTTTGGCAAGATTAAGGCCTACACCAAAGCTTTCTTTTGATGAGTTTTTACCTTTATAAAAGCGGTCAAAGATATGAGGCAAGTCCTCTTCCCCAATGCCACTGCCTGTGTCAGTAATGATAATCTCTGTGAAAATCGGTGTATCTTCAGCAGTTACTGTTATCTCTCCGTTTTCAGGTGTATGCTCAGCACAGTTTTTCAATATGTTTCCGAAGGCTTCAATGCACCATGCAGAATCACAATCGAAATAAATATTTTCCACATTTATATTTAGCTTTTGATTTTTAATATCCATAGGTATCAACAGAGGTTCTGCAGATTTTTCAAGAATCGAAGACAGGTCGGTGGTCTTCTTTTCAAACTGTACAGTTCCGGCGTCGAGTTTTGAAATTTTAAGAAGAACAGAAACAAGATATTCTGTTTTGGTAATAAGTGACGAAAGCTCTCTTAAAAGTTCTTCTCTTCCTTCCTCTGATATGTCAGGTGACTCAATAAGAGAAAGAATAAGATTTATGCTTGTAAGCGGAGTTCTTAACTGATGAGAAATGTCAGCAATTGAGTCTGCAAGAAAAGTTCTTTTCTTTTCTAAAATATCCTTTTGGTCACGAAGGCGTACAAGCATTTTTTGCACATCACTTTCTAAAATTGAAAGCTCG
>JAFWZH010000247.1 GCA_017522515.1 Clostridia bacterium | reverse complement strand
CGCATATGGAAATGAAGTCGGTAGTGTAAAGGAAAAAATACTGACGTTACTTCCTAAATTTGAAATGTATCTTGACCAGAAATATGTCGGTTGTATAAGCAGAGAGCTTTCCTTGTTCATTCCCAAATACAATATTGATTACAACGGCTGGCATGTTGAGGGTAACTGGTTTGAATGGGATTATAATATCGTTGATTATACAGGGCAGAGTGTTGCCAGTGTTTCAAAGGAAATTTGGAAATGGACTGATACATATGTAATTGATATTTATAATCAGCAGGATGCAATTTACGCACTTATGCTTGTTATTGCTATTGATGCGGAGAAGTGTTCCAGGGATAATTAAAGGTACCGTTAAAAACTCACTTACGAAATTTCGTTCTTGTTCATGTTTTTTAAGAAAATCACTGAACAGAGATTAATATGATGAAAAGTATGGTAGAGCTATGGAGATTCTAACGCAAGAGGATTAATATACCTGAAAAGATTCGATGTTACTATTAGCAACATAATTTTATTGAATATTTATTGATTTGAAATATTTCTGCATTTATTTACACCAAACCTATTGACATTACAAGCTTCATTTGCTATAATTAATATATGGCAAATGAAGCTTTATTGTTGCTGACAGCAACAATGTTAAAATGGGAGGAAATTATGAAACATTTAGCATTGAATAAGCTTGCTGAAACAGTAGCAGGTAAAAGAAAGGCACTTGGTATTCCCCAGACAGCTCTTTCTGAAAGTACAGGCATAAACCGTTCAATTTTATCAAGACTTGAAGCAGAGGATTATACACCCTCTGTTGACCAGCTTCTTGCACTGTCAGAAGTTCTTGATTTTAACTATGCAGATTTATTTGAGGATGACAAAATTGCTGTTGAAGCAGTTGAGCGTAAAAAAATTGCAGTAGCAGGTACAGGCTATGTCGGCTTATCCCTCGCAGTACTTCTTTCGCAGCATAACGATGTAACAGCAGTTGATATTGTTCCTGAAAAGGTTGAAAAGCTTAACAACCGGACTTCACCTATACAGGATGATTATATTGAAAAATATCTTGCTGAACACGAGGAGAGAAATCTCTCATTTGTAGCAACTACAGACGCTGAATCCGCATATAAGGACGCTGATTTTATTATTGTAGCTGCTCCTACAAACTATGACCCCAAGACAAACTTCTTTGATTGTTCCGCTGTTGAAAGTGTATTGTCACTCATTAAATCCGTTACAGAGAGCAGAGAAAACAAACCTACAATTGTTATCAAGTCTACAATTCCTGTTGGATATACAATGCAGGTTCGTGAAAAGCTTGGTATGGACAATATTATTTTCAGCCCTGAATTTCTCCGTGAGAGTAAGGCTCTTTATGATAATCTCTATCCCAGCCGTATTATCGTTGGTTCTGATGAAAATAATATGGAGCAGGCTGAGGTATTTGCTGCACTTCTCAGACAAGGTGCAGTTAAGACAGATATCCCTATGCTCTTTATGGCAACTACAGAGGCAGAAGCAACAAAGCTTTTCGTAAATACATATCTTGCACTTCGTGTAAGCTATTTCAATGAGCTTGACACCTATGCAGAAGTAAAAAATCTTGATACAGCAAACATTATCAAGGGCGTATGCCTTGACCCTCGTGTTGGCGACTACTACAACAATCCAAGCTTTGGTTATGGCGGATATTGTCTGCCAAAGGATACAAAGCAGCTTCTTGCAAACTATCAGAATGTTCCACAGAATATGATGTCTGCTATTGTTGAATCCAACCGTACACGTAAGGATTTCATTGCTGACCGTGTGCTTAATAAAGCAGGTTATTATAGTTATAGCGACAATAGTAATTGGAATGCAAATTCTGAAAAGAATATTGTTGTAGGTGTATATCGTCTTACAATGAAATCCAACTCTGACAATTTCCGCCAGTCCTCTATTCAGGGCGTAATGAAGCGTATTAAGGCTAAGGGTGCAAAGATAGTGATTTATGAGCCTACACTTAAAGATGGAGAAACATTTTTTGGAAGTGTAGTAGTTAATAATCTGAAAAAATTCAAAACTATGTCTGATGCTATTATAGCCAATCGTTATGATACTTGTCTTGACGATGTTTTTGATAAAGTATATACAAGAGATATCTTCAAAAGAGATTAATGCTTTAATAACTATCATATTGAATTGTTTTCTGAAAACGATATAATGACTACGGTTTCACACCGAAAATTACTATCCGTGAGGGATTACGTGCCTTTACGGAGTGGTATAAGGAATTTTATTGTTGATAAGCATAAACTTAAAAATTCATAGATTCACAAAGAAAAGTCAAATGCGACATCTCACAGAGTCGGTTTCTGTGAGGTGTCGCATTTTGTTTAAAAGTTCTGTATTTTAAAACAGGGATTGAGAAGAAATCCAAAGTGGGAATTCTTGGGTATTGTTGTAATAATAGATGCTGTTTCCATTTTCATCATAAGCGGTAGCATTTATTTCATTAGTTTCTGCATTGATTGCATCGAAAGTAAAGAGCAGCAATTCTCCTATTCGGACTTCTTTTGTTTGTTTT
>JAFWZH010000246.1 GCA_017522515.1 Clostridia bacterium | reverse complement strand
CTTGAATATATTTTATTTAATAGTTGTAATAAATTTAATAAATAAAATGAGAGTATTGCAGCTGAAAAAAATAACCGCCCTTTTTTATTCAGGGCGGTGTGTACATTAGACTTCGTGATAATGGCGTATTATCATACTTTTTCCTCCAATCTAAATTATGCAGAACAGCCGCTTCCGAGGAAGTGGCTGTTTCAATGTGCTATCGTCATAGCACAATAATTATATATAATTGAAAATTTGGACAAAAACAAACTGCCGTCTTTTAAACGGCAGTGAAGCGGATATATATTGGATTTTGTAAATTAAACCGGGTTTTCAGTATTGTATTTCAGAAGGGGAGATTCATTCTTTCTTGAAGATACATAAATTATTTTGTCTGATTCTATATCTCCATTTTCGTTTTCAAAGCTTCCATACACGACTGATTCTCCTTTTTCCAGTCTTTTCATCAATTCGGCAACTCTGTCTATGGTTGAATCAGCATAGATAAGCTTAGAAATCATTTCTATTGCTACAATTTCAGGTTGGAAGAAAACATTAAGTCCTGATTGCAGGAACATACTTCTGTATTTTGTAGGAATAGTTTTGAATGATTGGGTTGACATAATAAGACCTATTCCCTTGTCTCGACCTTGTGATAGAATAGTAATTATAGAAGACGATTTGTTATTTATAAGATTCTGAATTTCGTCTACAACCAAAAACAATCTGCTTTTATCAAGTTTTTGCTTATAGTCGTATAAATCCTGGAGTAGAAATTCTGTTATAACTTCGTAATCGGCCCATGTGTTATCTATACTTATTATAGACATATTCTTTTCTGTATTAAGTTCCGACCAGGTTATTGGTTCTGAATTCTCATAAACATTTACGATAAAATTAATAGCTTTTGTAAGTGATATCGGAACAATCAATTTCAGTTCGTTTAAATCAAGTTTCGAGTTTTCACTGATATATGCTTCTGATATGATTTTGTTCAGTCTGTTGCTGTCAATTTCAATCAGCTTGAAGCATTGGCTGATACTGCGAACTATTCTGTTTATATGTGCTTCCTTAGTTTCGTTTTTGCGTATAACAAACGGATTAACAGGTAATTTATCCTTATACACATTACTGATATCTTTCAATTCATCATTGTTTATGTAGCTCTGAGAAAAATCCAAAATAAGAATTTTTTCATCAATCGTATTTAACTTTTTTATTACCTTTGATATAAATGTGGTTTTACCATAACCGGATTTTCCTGTAATCATAAGGTGACAGGTTGATAGTTTTGTATAGCTCCATATGACAGGTTCGCCTTTGTAATTATAGCCTATAGCAATACCGTTATCTTCAGACGTGGAATGTTTAAAGTCCGAAAGAACAAGCTGCGTTTCAGCATTAATGAATTCAATCATAGATGGATCTAATATATTGTCGTTTATTATATAGGCATTGCCACGAATCGACGGTTGTCCTATAGGATACATTGTAAGCTTTGTTATGTATAATGAATCGCTTTGGAATAAGCTGCCATTGGTTTGAAGAGCTTTTTTCAGCTTTATCAGTGAAATATTATAAGAAGAACATAATTTTTCAAAAACATTTGAAGGTATTATAAGCTTTTGATTATTTTTGTAAATTTCCATTCCATTATGTTGGGCAATTCGATTTTTATTATGCTTACTGTGTGCAAATACGTTTACCTTTCTGTCTAAAATACAATTACTTAATATGTCGCTGAATTTTTTAATAGTGGTTTCCGTGTTTTCCTGTGCAATCTGTGTTTCAAACAAACCTGATACATACTTAAATAATTCGGCTTCAATGGCATTATCTTGTATAGAAGAAACATGTAATATGATCATTTTCTGATTTATAAGTCTAAAAACTGTCATTATAGATGTAACGGCATCTTGAATATTGAGACTGTTAAAGTTGTTGCGGTAAAGCTCTTTTACCTGTGAATTGATTTCATTATATGATTTAAGCTGTTCGAATTCAAAAGCTGGGCTTGTTGATGTTATCCATAGTAAAAAACTTGTATCAATGATATTTATATCTGAATCATTAATGAATAAATTGGTATCATCAAGTGGTACATCTATATATTTATCTTCAGGAAGACAATACTGTATTGTATTAGAAGCAACACAGCATAGTGAATCTGATTGATAGTTCGTAAAATAGTCGCAAATAAGATTTATATTTTCCTTTCTGATTTTTTCAGCGTCAAAAGATGCTTCTAAGAAAATACAGTTACTGTTTCGTTCATTGATAAGTGTGCGAAGAATATCAAATGGAGCGTTTATGGAAGATATATTTGTGTATGTATATGAATAAGGATTTATAAAAAAAGACAGATTAGTTAAAAGAACCTGCGTTAATTTTTCTGGGGAAGTATGAGACGAAAAAGTAATAATGTATGGGAATCTAAATCTAAATTCATTATTATACAAAGGGAGAAGCAATGACAAATAACGTAAAGTCAATAAAAAAAGAATTTCTATATTTGGCAAAAGAATATGTTTTGTAGGAGGCATGATTGCATAAGAAAGACTGGTTGTTAAATCTTGAATTTGGCATACTTCTGTTTTTGAATATGTATACGGGTAAAAAAATGGAAAATTATTATTAGAATATAGTAATATTCTGTGAGAATCTCTAAAGTTTATGATGGATAATCCAGGTTTGGTTGGAATAAAAAGTGTGTTTTTAGCAGCGTTAATCTCAATTAATTCGAAAAATTTTTTCTGGATTTTAGTACGCTTGGAATCAGAAATGGAGGATTTTAGTGTGATATTGTGATTTGTTAATTGTCTGAACAGATATTTGTAAGTTCTGTTTTTATCTGTATAGTCCAAATTAATTGTATATGGATAAGACTTATCAGAGTAGAATGTAATAGATAATAAAGCATCTTTTGTATTAACTTTGATGATTTTTTGAACAGACATTTTTGAGAAATTGTCAAAATATTCTGTTATGTCTATTAATGATTGTGATAAAATAGGTAAGGCCATATTGTCACGTCCTTTCATTTTTATACTATAATTATAACACAGAAAATAAAAAATGTCCATACAAATTTTAGAAATAATAAAAAATAAGCAAAAAGCAATCATTTTCCTTATAAATAACACATTTCTAAAAATAATATGGACAATTTTAAAAACCGAATAAATCTATTATATAAGCTAAATATGAATAACATAAATAAATTAAGTGAAAATTGCTTTTTCGAAACTTTTAATATTACCCGACACTGACACAGAAAACATGGCATACTGTTCTGACATGTTGTCATTGTGACGCATGCGGGGACGCTAATGAATTAACATATTAAACATTTGTATCATTTGTGTCATGTGCCAGGTTTTTGAAAAACTTTTAAACATAAAGAATATTCCTCGAATCATTCTTGAAATACTTTTATTTTTTACCTGACACATGGCACATTGAAAAATAACACTTTACCAACATAGATGTAAATCCTGTAAATAATGGATTTAATAAAATCAATGGAGGTAATAAAAATGATGATTAAAAACGAAAACAATTTTGATTCAAACGGGATTGTAAGAATGCCGATGTTTGAAAGGGTAGAACCGTCCCATGAAAGTATGGGGAGTTTAACGAATGTAAATCCTGCACCACAGGTATATGCTGTGTCACCTATGCAGGCATGTAATACAATGATGTATCAGCCAACACAAAACCGGGCATGCTATCAGACGAATAATTCCGCACCGCAGGAAGTTGTTTCCATGTTCTGCAATGGAATTTGTCATTGCGTAAAAGAATTGAATGAAATTGTTTCTTCAAATGATGAGAGTGCACTTGTAAGGATAATTACGCTGCTTATAACTCAGGATCTCAAATTGATTGTCAGACATCAGAGGTGGTTTTATGCCTATAATGGAAAGATATATCTGATGTATAGTTCAATGAAAAATCTCGCTCCCTTTCTGAGAGAGCTTTGTGAGAATATCAGCCGTTATGTGACGAATTTCGTTTGTGATGCGGGCTTTATTGAATCCCTTATAAAGGAAATAAACCAGATTGCTCCCTACGTAGAAGTGCCTTATGATATCGGAAGATATATCGTATTCAATAATTGCATATTAGATACTGCAACAATGCAGGCTATGCCATTCACTTCGGGACTGTTTGCGACATCAATGGTAAATGTGAATTGGAATCCCTATGCATTTGAGTCACCTGTATTTGATAGCATAATTGCGATGTATACGCAGGGCGATGAAGTTCTGGCTGCACGTCTGAAAGAAGTTCTTGGTGTATGTCTTACCAATGATACAGTGAAATCCATTTTCTGCTTTGAGGGAATAACCAATTCGGGAAAATCCTTTATTGTCAATTATATAACAAGTTTGCTTAATCAGGAAGCTGTGGTAAGTATGGCACCCGATGAATTCAAGGGTAATTTTGCCAATGTAAAGTTGTTTAACAAGAGTGTATGTATGTGTCTTGATATGCCAAGTACAACGCTTGATGCTAAATCGACATCAATGCTGAAGCAGATTTCAGGCGGAGATATGATAGGTGCAGAGGTGAAATTTCAGAACGGAAATATATGTTTCAAAAGCAGGGCACATCTTGTATTGGGTTCGAACTTTGATATAGTCCCGGCTTATGGTGATATTGCATTCCGGGCAAGAAAGGTCGTGATTCCTTTTACCCATAGAATCACAGATGAAAACATTCAGCCCGATGAATTGAGAATGATGCTTGAACCCGAAAAGGAGGCAATAGTGAATAAGCTGATAAGGGCATATCTTTCATTGAGAGCCAATGGATATGTGTTCAGCGGAACAGGAATGTGGTATGACAATTATGTTCCTCCTGTAGCATCTCAAATGAGCCATGAGGAAAGTATCAGTGCATTT
>JAFWZH010000245.1 GCA_017522515.1 Clostridia bacterium | reverse complement strand
TGACTTGAATAGATAACAACATCGGATTTTGGTAAATCATCAATGTTTATATCGTCAAGTTCATCAAAAAGCATTTCAAGACTTGAATAATCTTCAAAGCCGTGAACATAATTTTCACCCTTACCGTCTGTTGTGTCTTTGACATTAGGGTGTTTCAAAATATCATACTTTAAGTCCTGCACAGGTCTTTCACCACGAATAAAAAGAAGTGCGTACTTGTTATCAAGCATTCGCACTTCATCAGGAGTTAAAAGTTCTCTGCCGGAAATCTGATAGTTTGTCGAATAACTACCGTTTCTTCCTCGTGATTGTCCGTAGGTGTTTGTGTCTATTGTTTCCTTACCCAACAGTTTAGAAACATATTCGTGTGTTGATTGCTCGTTGCCACCGAGATACAAGAACTCATCACAGTTACCAACTATACTTTCCCATTGCTTTTCAAACAATGCTTTAAGCTGTGCCATATTCTGAATAATTATCGAAACAGATATTTCACGGGAACGCATAGTTGAAAGTAATTTATCAAAATCATCGGGTAGAGCAATATTAGCAAACTCATCCATTACAAAATGAACATGAACAGGAAGTCTGCCTGTATGAACAAAGTCTGCCTGATAATATAACTGTTGAAAAAGCTGTGTGTAGAGCATACCGACAATAAAGTTAAAACTTGTATCATTTTCAGGGATAAGTGCAAACAAAGCTGTTTTTCTTTCTCCGATTTGGTCAAGCTCAAGCTCATCAAAACAAGTCATACTTGCAAGAGAATCAAGATTAAACTTTTCGAGTCTTGCAAGAAGTGTAATCTGAATGGATTTCAATGTCTTTGTTGAACCACTGTGATATGAGCGATAATATTTAAGTGCAATATGGTCAGGACACCTTTTTTCAAGTTTCTCAAATATTTCATCAAGAGGACTAATTGTTACCATATCCTGACTACCGCCCTCATCATCGGGAAGTTCTCCTGCTCTAATCATTTCCAAAACCATTGAGAAATTCTGTTCTTCAGGTGGAGCTTCATAATGAAGATATGATACAAGTGCTTTTAAAAGCATACTTGCAGCTTGGTCCCAAAACGGGTCATTGCTCTGACTTCCTTTAGGTGTTGTATTCTTGAACAAGTTGGTAACGAGCCTCTGTATATCATTGTCATTATGAATATACACAAACGGATTATAGCAATCGCTCTTTTCCATATTGATAAGGTCAAGAACTTTAATGTCATAACCTTGTTTTTCTAACATACCACCTGTATCACGAAGCAACTCACCTTTAGGGTCAAGAACTATAAAAGAAGTATTAGCCTGCATAATGTTTGGTTTTGCATAGAAACGGGTCTTACCCGCACCCGAACCACCGCACACCAAAACATTGAGGTTTCTTCTGTGTTGTCTGCCATCAAGTCCGATTGCTGTGTTTTGAGTTAAAATCTTGTTTTTTGTAACTTCTTTATCCACATATTTCTTCTTTATTGTTTCAGGC
This sequence comes from Clostridia bacterium, assembly GCA_017522515.1. The sequence goes on along the minus strand of JAFWZH010000245.1, from coordinate 3,989 downwards.
TTTCCCCATTTAGCCGAGCCGTGTTCTTCTCGTCTTCGATAATTTTTATCATTTGAAAGATAAATACCGATACCAAGAGCATACGCTAAAATGAGAATGAGGACAGTTTTTAGGCTGTCCTCACAAATAGAAATATTAAAAGGATTATTAAAGGCTACTGAAAGATTTTTTATTATCTCAACAAGTCCACCATCAATATACGGAGCAACTAACAACCCTAACCATATTACAGGTATAAGACCACAAGCATAAAGTATGAGATTAGTTTTTGAGAATTTATCGCTCCTCACGGTCAAACCTCCTCTTTCTCAGAAGTGGAGCATCAAGAATTATTTGTAACAGCTCATTAACATCTTCAATAGGCATGTCTTTTTCAATCAACATGTTACGAAATTCGTTGATACCGTTAATCATCAAATCGTGTTGAAAAGAATCAACCGTTATTACTCTTTTAGCTTCTCTCATACAAAACACACCGCCTTATCTGTCGCCGTGTTCTTTGTTTTTAGGTTCAAGTGCTTTTCGTACTGTATTGGCAATCGTATTTGCATGGTCACGAGCTTGTGAAAGTTCTGCTCTTTTTTCTTTTGCATCAAGATTGGAAAACTTATCACTTAACTCTGTGATAGGTTCAGGTTCAAAGCCTGCTCTCGAGGTTGCAATATATGAAATTGCCTGTGCTTTAAATTCGAGGTTTTCTCTGTTGAAGTCACCTTTATCAAGTCTTGCGAATGCAATTTCTTTTGAAAGAGCACGGACAATATCACCACCCTCTAAACCCTGACGAATAAAAATCATTTTAGCTTCAGGCTGGTAATGAGCATTTATTCCTTCAGGAAGCTCATTACTGATTTTTACGGGAACGGGTGAAGTTGTAATCATTGCTTTAACAACCACACGGGCATCAGGGGTTTTAGCTCTGTTTTGTCTTGGTCTTGCGTTGGTCTGTGAAATATCAAATACCTTCTTTGCATTATACGGGGTTACTGTCTTTCCGTCTTCTCTTGTATATTCCTTGCCGGGTTCAAGAATGATAATACCTGTTTCGCCCTTGTTGATAAACACATGATTTTTCTGCCAAGTTTTTGAATCGCAAAGCCTTGTTGCTTCAGGATTCTGATATGCAACTAAAAGAGCATTGCTAACAGAGTATCTGTCAAACTTACTCTGAATATCAAGATATGCCATAACAGTATCGGGATTATTAAGTTCCTCTGTTGCTGTTTCAAGCATTTCATAAGCCAATGCTCTGTTTTCATTTCTCTTCTTTATCCAATCATCTTTTGAATAAGGCTCCATAGTTGTCTGCTTTTCGTTACCGAAAAGTTCATCGAGTTCTGCCATTTGTTTTGGCTCCTTTCGTTTTTGATTTTGTTTTCTGCGGAGTAGTTTTTCCGTTTGCAGTATTTTTTCTTTCTTCCTTAATTCGGTTAAGCTCTGCTCTGACCGATGGTCGTGAAGATTTTTCATCCCGTGTATGGCGTCGGAGTTCTGACACTCCGGAGGAAGGCTCGGACGCTCGGGATTTTTCCGTCTTCGCCATAGAGGGGTTTTCAAGATAACTCTTTTCTGTCTGTTGAGGTTTTGAAAAGAGCTCGTCAATAAATTTATCCTCTGCACTTTTTTCAGGCTTTTGTTTTTCAGGTGATTGCTTAATATCACCTTTAGATCTATCAAGACTTGCACGGACAGTCGCTTTATTGTTTGCACCGAGATTAAATCTTTGAAAGATACGGTTTACTTTTGCCGAATCTTCAGCACGAACCATAATGTCACACTTACCGTCATTCTTATCTCTGTCTTTAAGCACATGATACATTACACCGTACTTTTTTGCTTCCTGACAAAACTTTTTTAAGTCTCTGTCTTTAAGTTCAAAAACCTTAATCGGCTTATTAGACTTTAACATCGTATTAAGTGAGGCTCTGCCTTTTGTTCTCTTTGTATCTTTAAGAGAGGCAAGGATAAGTTTCACAAGCCTTTCAGCTCCGTCCATTGACATCTTTCCTGCAACCTCAACGCCTTGCAATGTCATCCTCACGATTTGTTCCGCTGCATCTCCTGAAGCGTTCATCTGTACTCATCTCCTTTCGTTCTTTATCATTCATAATTTCATTTATTTTGTTTTCAATTTTAGGTTCTTGCTCCTGTATTCTGTCACAGATACGAATATCTTTTCTCAAGATTTTCATTCTTTCTGTAAGAAGAGATATTTCATCTTTAATTTTTGCAACCTCTGTTTCATCGCCTTTTCTTGCTGCTGCCTTCACCATTTTGCGATAACGCTCTCTTGCTTCATCGCATTCCTGAAGCTCACTCTCACAAGAATCTTTATATTTTTCAAGTTGCTCCGGTGTTTCAATATCGTTATCACACAAGAGATTTTGTTGTTCAATGAGTTTATCGAGCTTTCGCATTTCATCAATAAGGTATTTATCAATCTCTCTGTTTGTGTTTGGATTTTTCTTTACATATTGAACAACCGTTACAAAAGAAACATACACTTCTCTGTAATTAGGCTCATTAAGAGGTTCAAAAAATTCCTGAACAAGATTGTCTTGCTCAGGAATATCTATTTTATATCTTTGCCATTTTGACATTAAGCGTCTTTCAATATCTTGCGGAGTGTAACCCTCGCCGAGAGTTTTTAATCTTCTCGGTCTTTCAAATTTAGGATGTGATATAGTCGGATACTTTCGTTCAAAGTTGAAAGAGTATCCAAGTTTTCTCATTTCCGTATAAAATCCTCTCTCACTTGTTGTTTTTAAAATGCACTCATCAATATCTCTTTTAATAATTGCATCTTTAGTCCACTCTCCGTTTTTCTCTGCCATATACAAATCATAAGGTTTTCGACTTCTCTTTTTCGGATTTTCAATAACTGACAATTCGTATTCTCTGCAAAGTTCATCAGAAATTAGACGAAGGTTATAATAACTCTCCATACAATCATTAAACTTCTTTCCCGTTTCAACACAGACAGAATTAATTACAATGTGGTTATGCAAACAATCAGTATTAAGATGAGTTGCAACGACTGCTTCATAACCATTAAATGCTCGCTTGACAAATTCAACACCTATATCGTGAATCAATTCAGGTGTTCCTTCTCCGGGAGCAAAGGATTGAATAATATGATATCCGAGATTACCGTCTTTCTTGTTATACAATTTTTTTGTATTCATCATTTCGGTAAAAGCAGTTTCTAAAGAGGTTAAACCAACTTCTGAAACATAGAACTGCTTTTCAGTCTTCAAATCATCAACTGTGTAATTAAGAACACTATGCAAATCCAAGAATACTTCTTCAAAATTTTCATTTTCAGTTTTAAGTTTGTTACTGACATAAGCTAATGTTCTGTCAAGATGAGTGTGAATAGGAATTATATAAACTATTGCCATTTATTATTGTCCCTGTTCAAATAAAATACCGAATGCATTTTCTCCTCTATAGTTCTGAGTTCAGATAAGTGTTTTTCTAATTCAACAGGATTTAAAATTCCGTTTGTTCTTGCGATACGAAGAATTTGGTTTATATTATTTCCGAGACTTCTTAACTGATAAATCAATTCACCATAATTTGCAGGAGGACCTTCGGGTGGAGAATAACCTAAAATAATTTCTCTTATTAGTTGCGACTTTGAAAGTTTTGTAATTCCAGAAAGTTTGCACAAAGCTTCATTTTCCTTTTCATCAAGGAAAACATGAAAATCATATTTTCTTTTCCTCAGAATATATCAATCCTTTCCTTTTGAACTTTTCCACTAATAATGTTGCAGTAATATTTGAGGCAATCGCCAATACTATCAATGCAACATAAACCAATGTGTCCATTGGTATCATCTCCTTTCTTCGGGGTGTTAGGGGTGGAAAACCCTTAACAAGCGGGTAATGTATCCACATACCCAATGCTTGTTAAGACTTAGCCGCAGGCTTTTACCCTTTAATACAGTTCGTCGTAAAGATACTCTCGCTCTTCAGAGCAGTAGT
>JAFWZH010000244.1 GCA_017522515.1 Clostridia bacterium | reverse complement strand
TGCTGTGCAAGGATTTTACTTCTTCCACTTCCTTGCTTTCTGACATTTTCAAATTCAGTTTGTGCAGTCTGTCCCGAAGTGCTGCAACCATTACTAATAACAAGCGAACCGTTTCGGGTTTTCCGAGGGTCAATGATGTATTCAATTGACTTATTGAGCGTACTTCTGATTCCGTGGAGTTTAGTCGTTGCCATATCAGTTCCATTCCTCTCTTTATCTCCATAATATCTTCCTTGTAAAAATTACTTGTTAAATTAACTCTTACGGCTATCTGATTAATGTTATTTCCGATGCGTCTGAGTTCTTTTAAATACTCATCAAAATTATGTAAATCAAAGTGAAGGACTGCTGTATTCAAGGCACAATCTCTGAGGTAGGAACTGCGACTTTTATGTGATGACTTTTCAAGTCTGCGGTCTATGACTTCAAGCTCTTTTTTCGATACACGAAACTGCACAACTTCGGTACGGTTATTATCGTCCTCAACGATTTCTGAAATATCCGATTGAGCATTATGCTCTTGTTGAGAAAACAGTTTATCGGACATCTTAATTTCATTGTAAACATCAAGCATTAAATCACTTGTTCTTTCATCAAGATTTCGGCTGAAATTATTTGCTGTTTTCATTTCATTTTTCATTAATTTCCCTCCTGATATTTTGTTCTTTTAGCTGTTTTCATAACAGCTTTTTTTCTTTTTCAAGGGTCTTAGGGAATGTTTCCCTAACAAGCATCGTATTCTGACGAAAAACTATGTTTGTAGTACAGAGTACCGTGCTTGCTACTCTTCCACGGCATTTTTATCGAATGCCGTTATTTTCATTAAATCTTGTTTTTCGTTCAGATGTTTTTGAATTTGCTTTGAGCCTGTGGCTAATCATTTTTATCTGCCATTCCCTTGTTGATATTATCTTAGCGCATTTGAAATTTAAATGCAAGTCTTTTCAATCAAATTCGTTTGGATAAATAAATCAAAGTTTTAAATATCATTTTCCTCGGTGTAAGTTGTGGAACTGAAAATTGAATTTATAACAAAAATTGTTGCGCTCTGCGAATAGATTTTTTCTTTCAGATGTTGTATAATTATATCATAAAGCTGTGAAAATACTCATTCGGTGTTTTGAGGAAAACATCTGAACTTTACAGCACATCGTGAGGGTAAGAGAAAAGAGAAAGCGATGCCCTCAATCCGATGCATAGATAGAGATAAGCAAAGGAAAAATTCGCTATGAATAAAAAAAGAACACTTGCGGAAATGAATGAGCAATATAAAGATAAGCCATTCAAAGAATCCGTGTATGAGATTGACGGCAAACTTTATGCTGTCACAAGTCACTTTGTCGGCGAAAAAAATGTTGACAAGGTGCTTTTTGATATTGCTTTCAGAAAAGCGTTTGAAGAATCCGAAAATAGTAAGTTATTGTAAAAAATATCTTGCCATATTCGGACTTCTGCGCTATAATAAATGTATACCGAATATGGCTGCTTTACTGAAAGGAGTTATTATGAAAAAGCAGTCAAGCTACAATGTAGGAATTTATGTTCGTTTATCACAGGAAGATGAACGTAATGGAGAATCTCTTTCAATCGAAAATCAAAAAAGAATGCTTACTGAATATGTGAGTAAGCATTTTGATTGGAATCTTATTGGTATTTATGAAGATGATGGCTATTCGGGAACAACTTTTGACAGACCGGGAATCCAACATCTGCTTAACGATGCTAAAACAGGAAAAATCAATCTTATTCTTGTGAAAGACCTTTCACGTTTTGGGCGTAACTATATTGAGGTCGGACAATATGTTGACTACATATTTCCGTCTTACAATATTCGATTTATTGCATTGAGTGATAATATAGATACACTTAATAGAAATAGTGTAGCACTTGAAATGATGCCCATTGTGAATTTATTCAATGAATGGCACGCGGCAAGCACTTCAAAGAAAATTCGTGCTGTAAAGCTTTCAAATGCAAAACAAGGAAAATATACTGCCTCTGTTGCAGCTTACGGATATATTGCAGGAACAGATGAAAATCGCACTCCGATAATTGATGAAAACACAGCTCCAAATGTCCGTAGAATATTTATAATGCGTTCTGAGGGTGCAAGTTCACCACAGATAGCAAAAGCACTTAATAATGATAGCATCATCACTCCCTCTGATTACACATATCAGCGATTGGGCAAACCTAATCCATATATTTCTACGCATTTATGGAGTGCCGGAATGGTTCGTGACATTTTAAAAAATCCGATTTACGTAGGTACTATTGTAGGTCAAAAATACACAACCGTTTCATACAAAAATCACAAGAAATATATCCGTGATGAATCAGAATGGATTACGCTTGAAAATGCTTTTGAGAGCATAATTTCAAAGGATTTATGGGATAAGGTACAAGAGGTGAATAACTCTGTGAGCCGTGGAAAAACAACAAGAAAAGGTGAGATATTGCCGCTTTGCGGTTTGATGTATTGTGCGGATTGTGGTTCTAAACTGAAAAAATGCACATCTACGCATACTACAAAATCTAAAGGAAAACATCAGCTTGTATCATATTCCTGCAATAATTACGCAAATCACGGAAAGAATTTCTGCACATCGCACCATATTATGCAGAATCTCATTGAGGAACTTGTTTTAGCAGATATAAAAACAAACGCACAGTTGGTAATTGAAGATGAAAAATCCGCAAGAGAAATGTATCTCACACAAAAAAATGCACTATATTCCAAACAAAGTGCAGAAGATACTAAATTATTAAGCCAATACGAATCTCGTATGAATGAACTTGAAAAAATCATCAGTAAAACTTACGAGGACAAAATCCTTGAAAGAATACCTGATGATTTGAGTACAAAAATGCTTAAAAAATACCTCGATGAGCAAAAAGTTCTTTCTGAAAAAATTGCAGAGATAAAGAAATCACAAGCTAATGTTGATAATGACGAAAAGAATATTGATGAATTTATCAACAGATTGAAAAAATATTACGATGCACCTATTCTCACACGTGAAATGTGCCTTGAACTTATTGAATATATCGTGGTTTATGAGCGTCCCGAAAAGCATGGTACACCTCGTAAAGTTGAAATCTACTACAAATTTATGAGTAATAAGCTTGCGGATAGCAGAAATCTCCTGTTACCGCAAAATAATGTAAGTATAAACAATTGAATCTGTCTACCTTTTTGTTGGCTAACTACTGTTACCCAGTTATCAAAATGCTGTAATCCTTTTGATTTAAGGTAATCATATTCAAGATAACGCATCATTGTGTGCAGTTCTGTTACGGAATTGGAAAGTGGCGTACCCGTTGCAAAAACCACACCTTTTCCATTTGTTTTTTCATCTAAATAACGACATTTCAGATATAAATCAAGTGCTTTCTGTGATGCAGAATTTGAGATACCCGAAATATTGTTCAGCTTTGTCGGACAAAACAAATTCTTAAACTCGTGGGCCTCGTCTACGAACAGCTTGTCTACACCTAACTGTTCAAATGTGATAGTATCATCGTGATTCTTTTGCAGTTTATCAAGCTGTTTATCGAGAGATTTTTTAGTTCTTTCCATAGCTTTAATCTGAAATTTACTGCCTTCACTCTTTTTAAGTTCTTCAATACCGAGAAGAATATCATCAATCTGCGACTGCAGCTCCATTTCCTGTCGTTCCTTTGAAATGGGAATCATACCAAGCTGAGAATGACCGATAATAACTGCATCAAAATTGCCTGTAGCAATCTTAGCAAATAACTGCTGTCTGTTTTCTTTCTGAAAATCCTTTTTTGTTGCTACAAGAATATTTGCAGAGGGATATAGTTTCTGAAAATCGTCACCAATTTGTTCTGTAAGATGATTAGGTACGGCAAAGAGTGACTTTGTACAAAGTCCGAGCCTTTTACTCTCCATTGCTGTCGCAATCATTTCAAAGGTTTTACCCGCACCAACACAGTGTGCAAACAGCGTATTACCGCCAAACATAGCGTGTGCAATAGCATTTTTCTGATGTTCGTGAAGCGTAATATCGCTATTCATCATCGGAAATTTAAGTGCAGAACCGTCATATTCACGAGGACGAGTGGAATTAAAAAGGTCGTTATACTTGTCTACAATTTCTTCACGTCTTGTAGAATCCTTGAAAATCCATTTTTTGAATTCATCACGGATTTTATCAGCTTTTTTCTGTACTACTCTTGTTGCATCAATGTCAACCACACGTTTTTCCTTGACATCACCCATACCGTCAGGTACTTCAATTGTCTTGTAAATCTTAGGTTCTTTGAGATTAAGAAGATGTTCCATAATCTCATATGCACCCATTTTTCTTGTACCATACTGCTGCATAGCAATAACAGACTTGTCGTAGCTTTTGTTGCCGATGTGCCAACTTCCTGAATGTTCTGAATATTCAGCTGTTATCAGCTTAGGTCTTTGCCATACCGGATGATGTACGTCATTACGATGCTCCCTCGGAGTCTGGAATGTTTCATACATAAACTGTTCGTAATACTTCGGGTCAATCCAAGTTGCACCGAGTTTTACGTCAATATCTCCTGCTTTAAGCGGAGTAGGCATTGCAGCTTTCAGAGCGTTTACATTTACTATAAAATCCGCATCATATTCAGCTATTTCTTCTGCTATACGAAGTTTTTCACGAATATCCCCTGACAAATACTCACTTGCAGTCTGATATGCGTTTTCAGAATGTGGAATCTTATAGATTTCTCCCTGTAAATCGTGTTTCAGTTCATCTTCTGTCATTCCTGTAAGATTTGACATATATTCAAAATCTACTC
>JAFWZH010000243.1 GCA_017522515.1 Clostridia bacterium | reverse complement strand
CAAATTCTTATTTGGTACAATATAAGAGTAGTAACCCGATGCAAAAAGCATTGCAAAACTACTCTTATTTTTATACAATAAAGAGGAAAGGTCCGGCGTAATTCTTATTGGATTAACACATCCGATCGATAAACTGTCGACCGCCTCTTATTGTATGCATTCGAGTAAACAGGTTGAAGCAAAGCCTTCGTGTAACGAGCCAAAATGAGTGTCAGTAAGAGTAAGTGGTTCTACCTTTCAAATTACTTTTCAAGGAGAATACTTTATGATTAGTGTAGGCATTGACATTTCAAAAGACAAAAGTACAGTTTGTATGCTTCGACCTTATGGTGAAGTCGTAGAAACTCCGTACAGCATCGACCACACCGAACAAGCATTGAATGCTCTGATTGAACGTATCAAGTCATTTGATGAAGATGTCAAAGTTGTGCTTGAAGCTACTGGCGGCTATCATCAGGTTGTTGTTTCTAAACTGCTCTCGGCAGATATTTTTACTGTTGTTGTAAATCCTTACATAATGAAAAAATATTGTGCAGCAACTTTAAGAAAAGCTAAAACTGACAAATTTGACTCTGTCCGAATTGCAAACTATGGTATAGATCATTGGTTTTCTATGACTGCATATTGTCCGCCTGATGAGATCTATGCCGAATTAAAGCTACTCGGCAGACAATATGAACAGTATGTGCGATTAAAAGTAAGCTGTAAAATTCAGCTTGCTAATCTGCTTGACGGCGTTATGCCCGGAATTAAGACCTTACTGCAAGGAGCAGTTCCTGCATACAGCACAAAGGATAAACTATGCGATTTTGTAGAGAAGTACTGGCATTATGATAATATCAAGAAGATGAGCGAAAAGCAATTTCTTTCAGATTATGCGAAATGGATTAAAAAGAAAGGATATCGTTACAACGAAAGTCAAGCGATAGCGATATATCAGCTTTCGAAGAACAATATCCCAACCCTTAAATCCAGTACCCCATCAACCAAAATGCTGGTACTGCAGGCAGTTAAATCGGTCAGAGATGCCGAACTCACCTTATCGCTAATTATATCACAAATGCAGGAAATTGCAAGTGCTTTACCGGAATATTCCGTAGTAAGGGATATGAAAGGTGTCGGAGATGTTCTTTCTGTTCGTTTGATTGCCGAAATCGGTGATGTCAGACGTTTTCATAATGGCAGTGCTCTTGTAGCGTTTGCGGGTATTGATGCTCCGCCTTATGAATCAGGCAAATTTATTGGAACTAAACGTAATATTTCAAAGCGTGGCTCTTCTACTCTTAGAAAAATCGGATATGAAATCATGCACAGTCTTAAAGTCGTAAAGCCAACCGAAGATTCGGCAGTTTATGATTTCATTATCAAAAAAGAAAATGAAGGGAAACCAAAGCGTGTTGCCAAGATTGCAGGACTCAATAAATTTCTGCGAATCTATTACGCAAGAGTAATGGAACTTTACTGTTAACTTCATAATTGTTTTTTAAATTTCTCTAAGCTGAAAAATTTGCATTTTTCGGCTTTATTGTTATGCCATTTTTTATTGCATATTTTTTTGAAAAAGTACTTGACAAACAGTAACAGGTTTATCGGTCTGTCCGATTTTCCACATTATACCACATCAACCCAAGAAGTTCAATCATAGTAGCAATTAAAAAGCTGTACTCGGATTTCTCCGAATACGGCGGTACATATTGAACTGTTCGACTTATTGGAATTTACTCAGTTAGTAATCTTTCAGTTTCTTCCATATCCTTTTCAATCAGCGGACGCATACTGTCTTTGTACTTCGATAAATCAGCACCATGAAAGCAGGATAGTATCCTTGGAATGTATTGTGGTTTTGCCATACCCACTTGTACAAGAGCCTTAATGCATTGTCTGGCAGTAATCGGTTTTTCGTCCGTAATATGAGCCAGATAATCTTCGAGAATTGCATCGAAACGATTTTCATCATCCCACTGTGCATTTGCGGCAAGAATATACAACACTCGGTTCCTTACCAACGACTTTGGATGGTT
>JAFWZH010000242.1 GCA_017522515.1 Clostridia bacterium | reverse complement strand
CGTTTTGGCTTATTTTATCTATCTTAAATTCCATCAAACTTCCTTATTAAATCGGCGTAATTTTAGCAAAATCTTGCTTAGAATTTAGAATAATTAAATTAATTTAAAAAGCAAAACACAAGGTATTAAGATATATAATATCAAATTGCTTTATCAATATAATAAATTTAGAATATGCAAAATTTCTTATAGGTTTCAGTTTAAAAGTCTCATATAAAATATACTTTAAGTTTAAAGCATAGAGAAGTTAGCTATAAAAAGGCTTTTAGATTATATTATTCTCTTTAAATATCTAAAATTGCTTTTCTTATTCTTTCATCAAAAGTTATTCTACCCTCCCAACTTTTCACACAAAGGCAACATTTGTTCAATTATTTCTACAATCTTTTCTTGTTCGGCAAGTGGTGGGAGAGGGAGAATCATATTGTATATACTAGATGAATTTAATGTTTTTCCCTTAATTGCATCTTTTGTTTCTCCATTTTGTGAAATTATTGGTAATATTTTAAATAAGTAATTCCTCAAAATATTGTCAGTTTCAATGAAAGGAAATATTGAAATAATAGCTTCATTGTGAGTAGCATCAATATTTAAAATTGAAACCCTACCAACTGTAAGTTTAAAACTCATAATAAGAGTTCCTGCTTTTGAAATATTGTTATTGAAAATTTCTTTTACAGATTTACTTGACATAGTTTCTTTTGTTGTATTAATATATCCATCAGAAACCATATCAGCAATTGAAATCCAAGGAGTACCTTCTTTTGTTCCCCACCATTCTGATTCAGCTCTAGGAGGAGTTTTACCCATTTTGTAATTAATTATCTCCCCCAATCTACACCAACACCAGCTTTCCGGTATTTCAAACGGGATTTGGTCTTCTGCAATTTCACTTGCCACAATTGGAGCAGGCTTTTTGGCTTTTGGGTTTTTCTTTTTTGCTTCTTCCCATTGGGCTAGAAGTTTTGCGTTGCGTTCTTCTATAATTCTATCTAAAAGTTGTCTTCCGGTTTCTTCTATTGTGGCAGTTTTTCGCCAATCCTCTGTGAGCTTGCCTTGTATCGCTTCTTGCAAAATGGCTTTTTTTACTTTGTCTGGAAGAGCGGTTTTTAATTCCTCTTTTTGGAGAACCGCATTTTCGTAAGCATCAACCAAAGGTAGCACTTCTTCAAGTTTTGCAACAATGGCATTTTGCACGGCAAGCGGTGGAAGGGGAACAATTAGATTTAACAATGCCCCTTGAACTAGATGTTTTATTGTCATTCCTTTACTAACTTTATCTAAAATACCAAGATTTTTATATTGAACCAAAATATAGTAAAAGTATTTTTGATTCAGATTTAAATAAAACCGAACACAATGTAATGCATTTTGATAATACATTTCTTTCTCTAAATCCCAAATTGCCGCACGACCAACATCTCCACCTTCGCAAATTAGTAAATCTCCTTTTTTTAGAAGATATTTTGTTTTTTCTGACTCTTCTAGTTTTAGGGTTTTTACTTTTTCTAAATCAATTTGTCCCCAATTTACATTTATACTGCAAAGATAAGGAACTTCATCCCCTTTATTTTTACTTTTATCAAGAGTTTTTCCTAATTGAGCATTACAAATCTCCCCCAATCTACACCAACACCAACTTTCAGGAATCTCAAACGGGATTTCATCTTCTGCAATTTCACTTGCGGCAATTGGAGCAGGCTTTTTGGCTTTTGGGTTTTTCTTTTTTGCTTCTTCCCAATCGGCAAGAAGTTTTGCGTTGCGTTCTTCAATAATTCTGTCTAAAAGCTGTTTGCCCGTTTCAGTTGCACCATCTACATTACTAATCAACTGACCCGTGATGGCCGCTTGGAGAATTGCTTTTCTTAAATTTGTATCTTTTTTTATCTTTGCCAATTTAGTTTCCTTATTATATTGAGCTTGACGGAATTTCCTACAGGTTATGCCTTTAAGAGCTCCATAAGTTTTATGTTTATGTAAATATTAGTTTGTCCAATTTTTTGACAATCGAGTATACCTGCTTCTTTTAGTTGATTAAGATAACGAGCTGCTGCTTTGCGTTCTACTCCTGTTGATTTTTCTATGAATTCCCCTTTGCAATATGGATTTTCAAACAGGGTTTCAACTAATTCCTTTGAGTATATTTTGGGACATTTTTCTTTTACAGTTTCAATTGTCTGATCCATAAGATTTTTAATTTTACGAACTTTTTCTATTGTTTGCCTTGAAGTTGCTTCAATACCTTTTGTTCTCTTTTGTTGATTTTGGGATATATACTGTATATTATATCCCAAAATTTATATTTTTGGTACACACTATATTTAGTTTGTACCAAATTTTGCATTTTTAGTACAAATCTACAATTCAATCCTAAGAATTTCAGTGATTTTTGCTAGTGTTGAATTGATATTTTCTTCTGTAGCTTCACTATGCTTTTTGTAATTAAGAATTGTATCTTTTATACTTAAGATTTCTTCTTCCTCTTTGGGATATCCGCAAACATCAAAATTATATCCACTGTCTATAAGTTCCCAAGAAGAATAACATTTTGCCTTTGGATTTCCTTCTTTATCATTGATTTCTTTGCGGTCATTCCACCATGCAACACAATCATCAAAATCAGAAAGTTTCATCGGTTTAGTTTTAGAAAAGTGTTTAATTCCCTCTGGTATATCTACACGGTAGAACCATGTTTTACCGGTTGGTTCTTCGTTATTAAAAAACAAGATATTTGTAGTAATACTTGTATAAGGAGCAAAGACACTTTGTGGCATTCTGACTACTGTATGAAGATTAAAATCTGTAAGAAGTTTTTTCTTAAGATTTGTCTTTGCGTTATCATTTCCAAACAAAAATCCATCAGGAATAATTACAGCTGCACGACCATTTTTCTTTAGACGATACAAAATAACAGCTATAAAAAGGTCGGCTGTTTCGCTTGATTTTAGATCAGCCGGAAAGTTTTGCTTGATGTCTTCTTTTTCACTTCCGCCATAAGGTGGATTCATAAGAATTACATCAAAGGCATCTTTTTCTGTGTAATCTAAAAGTTTTTTTGTAAGTGAGTTATCGTGAAATACTTTTGGATTGTCAATTCCGTGAAGTAACATATTTGTTACGCAAAGCATATAAGGGAATTGTTTTTTTTCGATTGCGTAAATTGAATTGTAAAGTTTTTCAGAATCTTCATTGCTGATTGATCCTTTTGCGTCTTTGATTGCTTCAAGTTCTTTTATCCAACTTGAAAGGAAGCCTCCTGTTCCACAAGCAAAGTCTGCCATTGTTTCGCCAATTTGGGGCTTAATCATTTTTGCCATAAACTCTGTTACGGCACGAGGGGTATAAAACTCACCAGCACTTCCTGCACTTTGAAGTTCTTTTAAAATTGTTTCATAGATTTCACCAAAAGCATGAGTTTCTTCATAGCTTCCAAAATCAAGTTCATCAATAATGTTAATTATCTGACGCATTAAAACGCCATCTTTCATGTAGTTGTTTGCATCTTCAAATGTTGTACGAACAATACTTTGGCGAATTGGTGTGTCTGGAGTTATTTCAAGTTTTTTTAATGTTGAAAAAAGGTCATTGTTTACAAAATTCAATAGTTGGTCGCCGGTAAGTCCATCATTTTGATTTTCTGTATGAGCCCAATTTCTCCAACGCAAATTTTCTGGAATTATAGATTCATATTTTTCATCATCAAATTCCCAATCTTCTTCTTTTGCATCATATACTTTTAAAAAGAGCATCCATGCTATCTGCTCAATTCTTTGTGCATCACCGTTAATACCGGCATCATTTCGCATTACATCACGGACTCTTTTTACAAAGCCACTTAAGTTGCTCATTTATTCATTTCCTTATGCTATTTTATATAATTCATTTTCCAATTCACGAATAGCGGCTCTATACTTATCATTTCCCCCAAATAAAGCCGCAATTCTAGAAGGCTTTCCATATTTTGTAAATGGATTCTGCTTTAGAATTTCTGTTGATTCAATATCGTAAATGCCAAGTTCAGCATATTTGTCCAAAAGTGCATTTATAACTTCACGCGCAGCTTCACCGTATTTTCCAAAGATGTCTCTCTTCTTTACATTTTCTGCACGTTCACGTCTAGTTAAAGGCTTTTGATTAAATGCGATATGGCAGATAAAATCAAAGTCATCTACATCAGTCATGTTTTGATCATTTTTAATCAGCTCAAGATCAATGCCTTTTTCCTTAAGCATATTTCGGATAACTTCTTTTTTCTGTTCTCCATTCCAGGTCTGAATAAAGTTTTCCAAAGTCTGATATGTTCCAATAATACTTTCCTTTGTGTAATCTTCTATTGATTCTTGTTTTAGAAGTTTTCCGTCCGTATCATAAATGCTAACTACACGTTGCAAAATTTTTACTGAAACACCGCCTTTGCCAATTATAGGTTTTACATTGGGATTAGGAATTGGTGCAATAATACCTTCATCACCATCTTCGCCTTCAGGATTTGACTCAGGAGATGTTTCTGGTTTTGATTTAGTTTCTCCAAAGTCTTCATCCTGTTCAATCTCTCCATCCCATTCAGGATCGGCGAATAGACGACTTACACGGCGAAAATCCATTATTGTAAAATGAGTTTTTCCTTCATCATAGCGAAGTCTTGTTCCACGGCCGATTATCTGTTTAAACTCTGTCATTGAATTGATTAGCTCATCTAAAACAATGAGTTTTACCATCTTGCAGTCGCTTCCAGTAGAAAGAAGCTTTGATGTAGTTGCAATAACGGGATAGGGCTGCGAAACTGAAATAAAATAATCCAGTTTATCTTTACCGTACTTATCACTTCCGGTAATGCGAACAACATATTGTTCTTTTACATTGCCCTGATTATCTTTCAAAATCATATCAGTATTCAAATTGTTCAGTGCAACTCGCATACGTTCTGCGGCATCTTCTGTGGGACAAAATACAATCGTCTTGGACATACGGTCAGTTTCTTTTAAAAACTTTGTGATTTCCCTTGCAACTTCATCAATTCTGTCTTGGATGACAATATTATAGTCATAATCTGAAAGATTATATTCTCGGTCTTCGATTTCTACTCCGTTAATATCCTTTTGACCTCGTTTCGGTCTCCAGCCGTCATCAATACTTGTGTGTACATTTATAACTTTGAAAGGAGCAAGGAACCCGTCTTCAATTCCTTGTTTAAGACTGTAGCTGTAAACAGGTTCTCCAAAATAATCGATGTTAGAAACATATTTTGTTTCTTTTGGAGTTGCTGTCATACCAATTTGTGTAGCACTACTAAAATAATCAAGAATCTTTCGCCAGCGAGAATCAGCCTTTGCAGATCCACGATGGCACTCATCAACTATTATTAAATCAAAGAAATCCGACTTAAAGAATTCTTTATACTTTGATACTTCTGCTTCAATTTCTTCTTCTGTTTCTTCTACGTCTTCACCTTTGCGTTTTGCAGAATCCAACTGTTGATAAAGGGCAAAATAGACCTGATATGCTGAAATTTTTGATTTATCTTCTTTTGGAAAATTGATTTTATGAATCACCTTTTCTAAAGGCTTAAAGTCACCGTTAATAGTCTGATCTACGAGATTATTTCTGTCTGCAAGATAAAGAACTTTCTTTTTAGTTCCAGATTCAAGAAGTCTCCATACAATTTGAAATGCTGTATATGTTTTTCCAGTTCCTGTTGCCATTGTAATAAGAATTCGAGTTTGCTGTTTTGATATTGCTTCAAGAGTTCTGTTTACTGCATTTCGCTGATAATAACGAGGTGGATAACAATTTGAACCAGAATAGAAAGGTGTATTCAAAAGATTTTCTTCAAAACAAAGTGGAACATCATATACTTTTGATTCTCCATCCATCGCATATCGTTCTCGGCTTTCAACTTCTACTATTTTTTCTGCATCAATACCTTTCCATCGGGCATAAAGTTCATCTGCAGTGGGAAATTCAGAGAGGGGAAATTCTTTTTCAAGCCCTGTAGTAAAATCGTGTTCAAAAAAAGCTATCTCCGTTTGATGTATAGACAAAAGGAACATTCATCATAATTCCATAGGAAATGGCTTGTTGCATACCAAACGATGTTGAATGATTATTATCTTTAGCTTCTACAATCGCGAGTGGAGTTCCTTTATTGTACCAAAGAACATAATCACATCTTTTTCCTTTATCACGACTTGGAACATTTCCTTTAATGAGAACCTTCCCATCCGTGAAATTATTTACAGGAGCTGTCTCCATGGTGATTTTTTTAATATCCCATTTTGCCAACAATGCTGGAGTAATATATTGGAGTTTAATATCTTCTTCTGTCATTTCCGATTTTGTTAATATGTAGGAAGTTGCCATACAATTATTCTTTCAATGATAAAAATTATAAAAACATTATAACACATTTATAAGAATTTTACTAACTACGAAAATCACAATATCTCAACTATTTATTATTAATATATTTTATATGATAATGGCAAAAACAATTTGCAATAATATCTCTGTTTAAAAGTTTAATATTTCATACTTTTAAGTTATTATTGTATTTTTAATTTTATTTGACTTTGTTTAGCTTTATAATAATGAGTTAAGCACAGACATTTAAATTAATATTTTATCTATTTCAAATTTCATTTATGATAAAATAACTGTTTTTTGGAGAGTTTATGAAAAATATTTTGATTATCGCAGATGGGATTTTGGCTAAAAACTTTCTTGAGAGACTATTTAATAGCAAAAATAACGCCCTGCATAATTATACTGTAATAACATATAATGAAGAGACGCTACCTAGCTGGGATGTAAATTTTGAAAATTTTATATTTTATAGTTTTGACCCAACTAGTCTTGGTAAGCTCAAAATGCATCTAAATAGCGAATTTGAACAAGCTATGGTAATAATGCAAAATGAATTTGATATAAGATGTGTATGCGATAATCTGCGTCAAATTTATCCAAATTTAGAGATTGATGTGATGGATCTGTGGGGAATGGATAGATATCTAGGATCTGATAATCTAATATCAATTATAGATGCTAGAAAGATCTTAAGCTCTAGATTTATGGATTTTTTGCCTGATGCGCCAGTAATTGCTGATAATATCGGCCTTGGGCTAGGGGAGATTATGGAGATACAAGTGCCTCATGGTAGTAGCTACGCTTATCGCCATGTAGGTAATATCCGTAAAAAACGCTGGAAAATTGCTATGATATAT
>JAFWZH010000241.1 GCA_017522515.1 Clostridia bacterium | reverse complement strand
TTTGACTACTGCGTAGCAATTTTCGGGATTGATGTGTTTCTCATATTATACCACAAAATTGCAAATTTGTCCATAATCAAATGGAAAAAGGGTGCCGCCGAAGCGACACCCAATTATCCGAAAGCTTTTTATTGTTTTTTCGAATTGTACGGCATTTTCACCAACAACTGCACTTGGCTTTGATGAGTTACATTGTCATTTTCAAACTGGTTGCTGACCGTATAAAGAAGAGCAACATTTCCATCTTCAAGTCTTACTAAAATAGTATTATCGATAGTGTATCCTTTTCTTGAAGATTTATCTTTGTAAATATCATTAAGTTTGCTATTTATCGCGTTTTGTCCTTTTTCACTATTATAAGTTACAGATTCAACCTCTTCGAATGCTCCCAATGAGTTCATGCCGAAGGAGAAAATATTACCATTTCCATCTATAGAAACAGTCAGACTATCAGAGGTTTTATATCCGTTTATTTCTCTATAATATGTGAATGAGTATACTATATTTTCATAGATATCGAAGGATGTTGTTTCAACAAGATATTCATCTAATACGATATAATCATCAGCAATGCTATCAGCAATACCTTTACAGTCAATTTCTGTGAGAGTTGCATCACTTGATGGTTCGTATACGAATGATATGCTTGTTAATTCTCCTGTCGCATCATTTGTTTCAAAATAAACATTTTCTCCCTCATATCTATGAGACAGATATGTGTTAGGGATACTCACAGATGTCTTTTGGTAATTTCCCTCGTAGGTTTTTCCATTAAATATAACGGAAACCTCTTTAGGAGCGGACTGGTCTTGATGATAATTTAACAATTCGGGATTCCATATAGGATATTCTGATATATGGTTGCCTCCGTCTATAGTGTCAAAACTACCAATCTCTAAAGCAACATATTCAATAGTTGCCTCATCTTTTATCGACATGTTGCAACTACACATTATAACGGGAACCATAAGCAGTATACCTAACAGAGTAAAGAATTTATTATGTTTCATAATTTTCCTCCTAAAAATCATTTCAACCGAGTGTAATCATAACCACATATTTCGAAAGTTGCTAAACCCGTGCCTGCATATTTGTTATTAGCGGCCAGTTGAGCACATGCTGCATTTACGGATAAACCATTTTTGATCAAGTCAAAGAAATCTTCTGTCCAATTATTAGCGGTGGCGCAGTCAATGGATCCTCTAAATCCCACCGAAGTCCTTGCCCCTTGTTCAACTGCAACGGTAGGTAGATTAAGACCTCCTTCGCCGCCAGCGGCGGTTTCACAACCAATAAACATCACTAATGTCATATTCGTCAAATCCAAAGATTTGATTGATTGATAGCTATGATAATATATTTGATTGTCCTCATTGTCATTAAGCAATAAGGTTGTCCCAAGTTGAGAACCGCTGCTTGTTATCACTCTACCACCATGACTTCTACTAACAAACACATTATTAGCATCAGAATCCAAATGAGAATCTATAGTATTAGTAGTAAACGCACCAGTATACACATTGGCACTACTAAAGCCACACGACCGTATATCTGTAACAATGTTAGTTAATGCTGATGAATGGTCATGGCCTGCATTTGAAACACCCACCAAGGCTGCCTTGGGATTTATAACCAATGTAAAAGTCGTTGTTCGACCTGTGACTTTGTGAGTTGCTACTATGTTTGCTGAATACAATGCAGAAGACGTTGATGCGGTAAATGTTCCTGTAGTAGAGTTTAAGGTTACATATGCGGTGTTAAAACCGCTAAAGGTAAAATTATCTGCAGTACGCCATAAAACATTGTCATATTCATCTAACAAATCGGGTTGTTTACTATCTCCGGCAAACAATGTCAATGTCTTGAACGAATAGCCATTAGGCAATTCAATCCGTGAGTGAGCACTCGTATTGCCGTAATATGATGTATCTGCGATTCGCCAAACTCTTTGTCTATAACTTGTAGTTCCGGCTGTGCCCAAAGTAGACGACGAGTATATTGAACTACCATTTGCATAAAGGTATTTCTCGGTGTGTACATTTTGGATTAGGCAACCGCCACCTGTTGCTATAGTGATATACCATTTATAATGGTCGGGGATAGTCGTACCAGTCAGTGTGGATAGCTGTACGGTAGTAGATGAGGCAGTAGACGATCCTGTAAGATACTTTGTCGTATCGTTCATTGGTTTAATGGTATACATATCATCTCCTACAGGAGTTATTTGCCACTGTATTGTTGTGCCCAAAGAAGAGAGTAACCCAGAACTTGCATTTGGAGAGCCACTCAAATTCCGCAAATATTTACCGGAGTAGTCGTTATTGATATACGAAATTTCTATTGTTTCCGTAAAATCCGCAGTAATTATATCTGATGCAAAAGCGGAAAACGGGAACATTGCAAGAAGCATGAAAGCAACCAAGAACAAACAAAGTGCTTTGCACATCAATTTTGTATTATGCATCCTATCTCTCCTTTCTATTGTTAAACGATAATGTTGACAAAACTTCTTTCTCAAATAAACATCAGCAAGATGAGCGGGGGTCTGCGGTTGGTGAATGTTTGGACTCTTGGATTACTTCGGTTCAACATAAAGCAATACCTCCTTAAATATAGTTTGTAAGGGAAAAGTACCCTTCAATAATACATGTCAAGATTTTTTTGAAAATTTCTCACATTATTCAATGTTTTTGAAAATATTTTTTTATTATATCATATTTTTGAAAAAAGCATGAACTCGATATAAAAAATGGGTGCCGCCGAAGCGACACCCTTAAACATTTATTGCTTTGCATACTAATAGTACGTTTTGTATTCACATCAAGTCTCGAATTTGCTTGTTTCTTAATCTTATTATTAAGTAAATTGTCGCTATGAGTGTAAGACCGGCAATGCAGATAAAGCCTACACCTATCAGATTAAAGAATAACGGTACTGAAATAGACAGTCTTACATTCAACGTGTTGCTCAGCAAGTAATTGATTATCTCAAAAACACCTATTGATATGGGGCACGAAATGGCGAGAGCTATCAGATTGGCGAGGGCAAGTTGAATGATATAAATTAACATCAACTGCCGATTGTTCGTTCCAACCGTCAACAACATCGCGCTATTTTTTGCCATTGATGAGCATAGCTTCTCTAATATCAAAAAGATCGTCAAAATGATTCCGCAAATCAGCGAAATACCAACGTACAACACGATCTGCTGATGAATGAGCTGCAAGTTGCTGACGTACTCTATTTGGCTGATGCTGTCTTGTCCTATATACCGAGCTTTAATTGAAGTCAAATACTCCATATCGGGTTCGGCAAGCCATTCGGTAAACGAAGTGATATATAACTCGTTTTGAGGATAGCTTTCTACGTAATCATTATCGGCACTAACCAATATTGACGGAGAAAAATAGAAGGCGTTGTTTGCGTGTCCTGTTAAATTACAGTACGCTTCAGTCAATATGCCGCAGACAACCACATCCTTCAGTATAATGCGCTCTTGAAACCGAGCCGATACGATTTGAATTTTTTGCCCGATAACATCCTGCGAAATGTTGTAGCTGTCTAAAAATCCTCGTGACAGAACGATCTCGTTTTCTGCATTTGGAAACCTTCCGAGCAAAAGCTGTTCGGGAGCAGATGCACCAAATTCCGCAAAATCGTTGTCGGTAAATATTTGCCATTCCTCGCTTGAATAGAGGTTGACAAATTGTTCGCTATTACTTCTGTATGTCTTTCCGTCTATAATCAGCGCAAGTCGTTGAGTCGTAATGAAATCAAGCACAGTACCGAACAGCTCTTGGGATCGGCTTGAAATATCAATTTTTTTTATACTCTCCGTATGGCAATCAGCTGATAATTTATCCGCTTCCAATTCAACATCGGATAACGCATAATTTGATGATACGGTCTTGCTTTTTATTTCTGCGTATTTATCGGTTATGGCAATGGAAAAGGTCGTGAAAATTGTGAGCAAAAACATCAGTGCCACAAACGCGCTAATCAATTTGAAATAATGCTTTTTATATGCTGAAAAGTTTTGTAGTGCAACTTTTAGTATGTTCATCATTACTCCCCCTTGATTGAATCCAAAACCGTCTGTTTGCTTATGCTTCTGATCTGCACGAAATACATCAACAATAACAAGATCACATTGATAACGGTATAGACGAGCAAGATAAGCGGCTGTCTTGCAACGGAAAATTCCATTTCAAACAAGGAGCTGCACATACCAATGATTTCTTTTCCAAACACGTTGGATAAGCCATAGGCAATAACATTCACCACGGTTACAATGCCAAACAAAAGCAGATAGAACACCTCAAATATGGTGGCGTTGGATGCGCCCAATGTAATCATACGGCAAATGTGCTTTTTCCGATTTATGACGATCATAGAAAACATAGCGTAAACAATGATGATATTTGCTATAAAAATCGCCGCAGAAATTGCCAATAAGAAGCCGTTGGTCGCAGAAATGCCGTCGATATAAATACCGTAAAACGCCGGGATCTGAACGTCTATCCCTTTTGAGAGCAATTTATTATATAAGCGGTATGTGTCTGCCGAGGTTGCTAATTCAATGTTCACGTCATCAAACATAAAGTTATCATCAACGCAAACAAAGTAATTCGGTAAACCTTTAAGAAGCGTTTCATCATATATTGCTGTTACGATAAAATCATATTCTCCAATGCGGATCGTATCTCCGACAGCTACCTCTAATTCAGTTGCTATGTAATTGCACAAACAGATCTCGTTTGCTTGACGAGGAAAATCCCCCTTAATATAGTCGTTATATTGTTCATAGGTCTGCAAATATTTGTCGGTAGCTATATATGCAACGCCGGAATACGAAAACAACTGAACGTTGCCGTCTGTTTCTATGCGTTGCTCGGTGTGAAATTCTTTATTTTGTGCGTTTGTTAAAACCGCATTTCTCGTTATGCTATTTTTATGCCCCCAAAAGTTTCCGTTGACAATACTTAATTTCTGCTCGGCTACAGCTATGTTTTCCGCACTGATAGATAACGAACTTCCGCTTTTGTCTAAATTCTCAAAAATGTTATCGGATAGATTAAAATATACATTCAGTACACTAAACAGCGAAGCAGTAAAAAATGTCAAGGTTATCGCGGCGACAACAACGGATATTCTTAAAACCTTTAATTCGTTATATATCAGCCGTAGAAATCTTTTCATCGCTTATAATCCTACCGTTCGATAGAGTAACGATGCGCTGTGCTTTTCTCGCATCTTCCTGATCGTGGGTTACTAAAATAATCGTTTTTCCTTGTTGGTTGAGAGCCTGCAAAATCGACATAACGATATTACTGTTTGTTGTATCCAAATTACCGCAAGGTTCGTCTGCTAAAATGAGTTTTGGATCGTTGATAATAGCACGAGCAATAGCCACCCGCTGCTGTTCGCCGCCCGAAAGCAGTTTGGTTTTCATCTTGGCTTTTGATGTCAAATCAAGCTGTTCAAGAACCGCTTGAACTTTTTGCTCGTTTTTGGTCGAGCCGCTGATAACCAATGGCAATTCCACGTTTTGATACACCGTGTATTCGGGTTCTAAATTAAATCTCTGAAAAACAAAACCGATGGATTGGTTACGAACTTCCGCAAGCTGCCTGCCGTTCATCGTGGCAATATCTTGACCGTCAAGCAAGATACTACCGCTTGTAACAGAATCCAAAGTGCCAATCATATTGAGCAGAGTGGATTTGCCGCTGCCCGATTTTCCGACAATCGCAACAAATTCTCCTTCCTCTACACAAAGAGCAACACCGTCAAGGGCGAAAAAACATCCGCCGGGCGTTTGGTATTCCTTTTTTACATCAATCAGCTTTAGCATAATTTGAAAGTTTCCTCATTAACGATAATATAATCTTTGCCGAACTCAAAGGATACGGATATGCCCAATTGTACGTCAACCGACAAAACACCGTCTTTGCACGTATAGGCATTTTCACCACTCATAAAATTGGTCAAACGGAAATCAATGCCCATATCTTGGCGCAGTTCCTCGTTGAACTCATCAAAGGAAACATTTACAAACTTAATAGTGCTTTCTGTGATAATGACCTGTTGTTCCGCATTGTTTTCGTTTTGATAAGTACCCAATGTAACAGTAGAATTACCGCATCCGCTTAAAACCACGGACAACATGCAAATTAACACAAATATAGTTGCTATTCTTTTCATATTCCACCTCAATTAAATTAAAAATGTATCTATTCATTTATGCAAAACTATTCTCTTAATATACTACGTTTTTTTGCGCGTTGGTCACACTTTTTTAGAAAATTTTATTTTGCATCCTTTACGGCTCGGATACGGGTCTAAATGCTTCCATTCTGCCTAAGTGGGGTGTATCTTTGTCGTGTATGTATGTGAAAAAGTATGTTTCTCCAACTTCGAGCATGTTGCAGAAGGTGCTTGGTGCTTCAAGCTCAGCAAGTATTTTTTGCTCACCATACGCCTTTTCAATAACAATAATGCCTTCTGCCGGATCAACCTCTACAACAACTCCTGTTACGCTTGTTGATATATCATCGGCACGTGCTACGAACCACGACGATTGTAACACGATCAAACATACGAACAAGAGGACAAGCCACTTGCTCGACTTATCGCCTTTCTTTTTCACAATAGAAGTAATTTCGATTACCAAAAAGATTACGGTTGCCGGGATAGCGAGCATAGGAATAATTGCCGCGATCTCGTGTACGCGATAATCTATGAGCGTATATATCCCATAAAAAGCAAGTTCTTCTTCAAGCAGAAAGAACATCCAAGAAAAAGCAAGTATTCCTAAAAATATTCCTATTCGCAAAGCCTTTTTCATTCTGTACCTCCGTTCAAATCATTGCTGCCATCAGCGTAGTCAATGACTATCTTTTTGCAGTTAGGACAATTATAAGCAACACAAGCTGAACCTTTCATCATAGAAAGTTCCGACAGAACAATCGAGTCTTTATGTAGAAAAGCGCGAGTGAAAAACTTGCGTTTTTCTCCT
>JAFWZH010000240.1 GCA_017522515.1 Clostridia bacterium | reverse complement strand
GTTGTTGATGTCGTAAGAAATCCCAAAAGTGTTTGGTCATGGGTCGGATTGGCAGCTGATGTCGCATCATTGGTAATACCTTTTGCAACCGGCGGCGGTTTGGCTGTAAAGGCTATCAGTAAAATTGATGATGTTGCTGATACTGTAAAAACTATTGATAGATTTGAGGATACTGTTGATACAGTATGTGATGTTCAAAAGGTAACATCATCAGCAAGAACAAGTGCTGTAAGAAAAGCTTGGAAAAACGAATATATTGATGTGAAAAATGGAGGAATGGGTATATCAAGAAAATGGACAATAGCAGAACAAGCAGAGCTATTATCTACTGGTAAAGTTAGCGGATATCAAGGACATCATATGAAAAGTGTAAAAGGATATCCTGAACTTGTTGGAGAGCCATCCAATATACAGTTTTTAACTCGGAGTGAACATTTAAAGGCCCATAATGGCAATTGGCGTAATATAACGCATGGTAGATATATAGATATAGGAGGTTGATTTAATGGAATTTATTAATCTTTTAGAGAATATGAAAAAAGATTATTCTAATGATATTCTTATTAGAGAAAATAAAACACTTCTGTTGGGATTAGGGAAAACGCCGAAATGCCGGCATATGTTGTTTGCTCCGTTAATGAAAGAGCATATTGCAGAATTTCTAGTTTCTGACTATAAGCGAACATTTCCAACAGAATATATTGATTTTTTGATGTATTCAAATGGTGCGAATTTATGTGCTGAACTCATTGAAATCAATGGTTTTAAACTGGCACATTCAATGTTTGTTCTTTATGGTTTGCCATTAACTCAACCTTTAGGTAGACCACATGACATGGAAGAGCCGTTTGATATCAGAATTGAGGACTTGAGTCGTCATAAAAATATTCCCGAAACTTGGTTAAAATGTGGAACTTATGTTATTGAAAATAGTTACGAAGATATAGATATTTTTATTGATACTGAAACTAAAATTGTCAATTCTTGTGCTAAAAATACTGATAAAATTATTAGTACATGGAATGATATTGATTCATGTTTTTGTTATTTGTTTAATTTGTTAAACAAATAGTTCGATACCTATCACGGGACGGTTCTGTGATTGTGAATGATGTTCATATTTATGCTTTTATTTGACGGAGATTTTTCTCTCCGCCTTGCCCCTGATTTCGATTTTTTTGCGACCGGATAGTATCTATAAAAGAATCCGCATATAACGAGCCGAAAGGAATATGCCTATACAACGGGTACTCCCGGAACTGCAATAAAGACCGACACTTTTACATACTCAGCGTATGCGTGGGGAGATCTTCTTGTTGCAATAAACGGAGAATTTTTAGGATATACCCATGGAGAGACAACGAGGATGAATGGCAAAGAGCTCGAATGGGGCTACCTCGGAAATCTCACAAAAATAGGTGATACGACCTATTCTTACGATACAAGTGGCAGAAGATTAAGTAAGACTACAAACGGAGTAACGACAAAGTATTACTACGCCGGGGATTTACTTGTGGGTGAAAAAACAGGCAACAATAAGATAGAATACCTGTTTGACAT
>JAFWZH010000239.1 GCA_017522515.1 Clostridia bacterium | reverse complement strand
GGGTGTTCCCAAGCGGTTCATCCCTTGCTTTTATAAATTTTTTATGAAAGTTTTGATTTTGCTGTTGAATTTTACGAAGAATTAGTGTATAATAAATACAGCAGAAACAAAGAAGGAGGTATTTATGATGCCAAACATTAAGCCCGTATCAGATCTGCGCAACTATAACGAGGTACTGCGCGATATTGCCGTTGGCGAACCCGTATTCCTCACTAAGAACGGTCGTGGCAGATATGCCATCGTTGATATGGAGGAATTTGAAAAGACACAGGCAACGCTCAAGCTGATGAGCGAGCTTGCAAAAGGTGAAGCTTCTGCTAAAGAAAAAGGATACATTGATATCTCGGAGGTCGAAGCACTTCTGGGGGTAGCAAATGGCTAAAATCAATTTTACGCCCGATGCCCTTGAGGATATGAAGGAGATCAAAGCGTATATCACCGACGAGCTGTGCAGCGAGCAATCGGCAATCAATACGATTGAAAAGATTATGAAGCGCATACGTCAGCTTGCGGATTTTCCCGAAATCGGTGCTCCGCTTTCCTCGATCATTAATCTCGAAGTGCCGTACCGCTTCCTTGTCTGCGGTAACTATACCGCGTTTTATAAGGTTGAGGGCGATGAGGTTCATATCATCCGCGTACTCTACGGCAGACGGAATTTTATGCAGATACTTTTCGGAAAGTCATACGACGAATAATACGTAATCGCCACTCTCTCGGGTGGCGATTTACTTTTACCCTTTGACCATCGTAGCAAAGCAGAAAAGAGCGACCGAGAAACCGAGGGAAACCACGGTCGAATCGGCTGATATCGTACCTGCCAAGTTGCACACACATACGCCGATCATCGCACCCGTAGCGAGAATACGAATAAATTCATTGCGAACAGTAGACAAAAAAGTTGCCTTCGGCACTACTCTCTTTTCTTCTGCCGTTATGGTGGATTCGACCGGTAAACCGAACAGGGCGATAAGCCGATCCAAATGCTCATCGCAAGGCTTTGATAGTCCTCGTTCCCACTTTGAAACAGCCTTGCCCGATATGCCGAGCATTGCCCCAAGCTCTGCTTGCGTCAGCCCACGTTCTTTCCTTTTTGCCACTATCAGATCACATATATTTTCCATGTAAACCTCCGTAAACCGTTTAGTTGATAAGAATAGTGTGGTCGGTTTGTGAGCGATATACCCATATTTTTATATCAGTTCACACAATTTCCGCAAAAATATGTTATAATATAAAAAATCCTAAAAACTTTCAAAAAACGTGAGCCATTTTGAAAAAAGTAGCGACTATTACTTATGAAGGGCCTTTCAAATAACAACGAAGGAGGTGTGTTATGGAACTTCAAACAAAAGCGAACTCTGTTATGAGTGACGAGAAGATCGTTGACCTATATTGGCAACGTGACGAGCAGGCAATCAAGGAAACAGATATCAAATACAAAAAGTTCTTGCTTTCGGTGGCGATGAACATTGTCCACGATATGTGCGATAGCGAGGAATGTCTGAACGATACATATATCGGTACTTGGAATGCGATCCCTCCGGCAAGACCTGTGGCGTTACAGGCGTTTCTCGGATCAATTATGCGGAGAACGGCAATCGACCGATTCAGAGCAAACAAACGTCAAAAGCGCATTGCATCGGAATTCACGGTTTCGCTTTCCGAGCTTGAAGATTTCATAGCAGATGATGGCGATATGACCGCAGAAATAGAAACCAAAGAACTCGCCAAAACCATAAGTAATTACGTCAGATCTCTCCCTGACAAACAAATGTTCATTTTCGTCAGCCGATATTATATTGCCGATCCCATTTCGACAATCAGCAAGGAACTCGGCTGTAGTGTATCAACTGTCAAACGAGAAATCGAAACAATCAAAATTGGACTCAAAAAACAACTTGAAAGTGAGGGTTATATAGTATGACACAAGAAAAACTCATAGATGCTATTACAGATCTGGATTCGGACATTCTTAACCGTTATTTCGATATGAAAGCAGATCTCGCAGCAAAAAAGAAACCGAAAAAACGCACTTGGGTGAAGTGGGCTTCGCTTGCGGCCTGTCTGTGCTTGGTCGTTGGCGTGGCTTTCCGCATAGCTATTGGCTTTGTTCCCAATCAGGCAACAGACATTTACCGTGAAGGTACATTGATTGAAATCACAAGCGAAAGCGATCTGCCGGCACAGTATGACGGAAAGCTCCTTGCTTTCAATTTGGAGTGTTCTCAATATGAGTTCTATTACAAGCAAGATGGATCTGCTGAAAATACAGAAGATTGGTATTCCTTGCTTGGAGCAAAATACGATGCTGAAGCGGAAGGACGAATCGCTTTGCACTGTATGTTTGGAGATACCACGGTTGATGATTGGAAACTCAGCAGTATATTTACCAAAAAAGCAACCGAAAAGATCGATGTAAACGGTGTTGAGGTTTTGATTGCCCGCCAGGAGCTGTCGTTAGATTACGAATATTGGCACTATGCGATCTTTGAGTATGATGATGTTGTGTATGATATTCGTGTTGAATCAAACGATGCGGAGTATATATATGAAGTTCTTGATACACTCATACAAACGGAATAATGATAAAAAATGGCGTTAATAAGCCGCTGATCATTCGACGAAATTTCATAAAAGAGGGCTTTCAATGAAATCTATAAAACAAATGTTACTCGGAATAGCATTTCTAATAATCGCATTATGTGGCGTTCCTATGTGGATGGCAGGCTCTGTACTTGGATCAATAATGTTTTATGTAGGAATTGTGGTTGGAATTTCACTTTGTCTTATGGGCTTTTTTACAAATGACAAAAAATAAGCCGCCGATCATTCGACGGCTACCACAAGGAAAGGAATAAATATGAAACGAATACCATTGCTTTTTGTTATTTTGCTTTCAATGCTAATAACTGGTTGTTCGCAAACACCAAAGGTTGATTCAAATAATGATTTTGGTACAATAATAACCGATCCTCCTTCTGAACATACAATTGATTGCTATTCTGCTTTGTTGAAGGATAGCTATGTATATTTTTCGTTAGCCGATGATAACACGGTTGTTTTCTATAGAACATACTTTGACGGCAAGAGTGTAAAAATCGGAGAAGTTGATGATTATGTATTTAACTTGGGTATTCATACTATATCCGATAACACGCTTTATTTCTATATTACAACAGCAGAAAGTCAAGCTGCGGTTTTTGAAAAGAATGAGTATAAGAATATAATATATAAAATAGATTTGACCACCAATGTGTTAAATGAAGTTTATAGCGAATCATATTGTCTTCCGGGGGCTATAATTTCTTCTGCTGGTGAATATCTTGTAAGTCGCCAGTCACACAGAAGCGAGGACAATCAATTGTCTACTTACATTGAACTATATAACATTAGGACTGGGGTGGTGGAAAAACGTTCCGAAGTTTTTGTTTTGGATGACAACACTAATGTTGGCACCTATATGATCAATATGTGTGCAGACAATGAGAATATTTATGCTATTGTGGATAAAAGATATCAAGATGGAACAAATGATGCGAAAATTCACAAATACAACACGGATATGGAACTCATTGATACCATAAATCTTGGTGACATTTCTAATTACATATTGACATCTCGCATAGCAACAATGCATGTTTTCGATGATTGTGTATACTTGAAAAATTATTCCGGAGATGCAGTCGTTGGAATAGTCAAGGACAACACTATATCCGAAATAGCAAAAGGTAAAGGTCTTGAAATTGCGATTCAGTATGATGATCACACTCCAGTATTCTATTTGAGAGGAAATACATCTGTATTTTTTTATAACTCTGAAAAAAAGAATCTTGATAGTGTAGAACTGGAAACTGAAAATGACTATTTGATAAAAAGCATTATGGTGTGTGATGAAAAACTTCTCGTTACATTGTTTGCATATGCATCTTCACCTGATGAAGTGTTCAATGATCGCATTTATTGGGTGGACAAAAATAATGTTCAATCTATACACTGAACCATACTGTTTTCAGCAAGAAATACCTCTACGACTCCTCCTACCGTGCATTGTAGTGTGTCTTCCCTCGCAAACAGTGTACACCAAATTTGTTACAAAATTGTCGCTTGCCGCCAGCTTTCATTCCTATTGGTGCTGACGCTTTAGCGGCAGAATGGAGATTAAATAGTAACTATCGTTGTGTTAATTTGCATGTTGTCCGTGGTTTTTAGCGGATGCAGTAATACCACCGTTTCACTCGGTACTTATCAAAACGAAAATAACACGGAACAACAGGTCATCATCACGGAAAACAGCATTAAGTTTATAAATGTTTCCTTTGATGAGTTCAACGAGAAACTGCGCCAAGATATGGGAGTAGATCTTCGCTTGACCGATTTTATGAGCAGTGAAAACTCCTATACAGTTAAAGACGGTGTTTTGTCAGTTGACATAGGATCTGATATAGCCGTATCCTTTGAATACGGTAAAGATTATATTATCGTCAATGAAAAAGAGTTCAAATTAAGCTAAAACGCTCTTGGAGATTATTTGACGACTACACTGAAAGGGTGTCGCTTCGGCGACACCCTTTTTCCATACGTTCACACAATTTTTGAAAAAATATGTTATAATATAAATATCGATTGAAAATCGGTATTTTTAGGACGCTTTTTTGACAAGTGGCTACAAAAAAACAAATATCTATTTTAAGTAGATAGCAGAATTGTTGACTTGCAACTTACATATCGTTATACTTATAGTGCAATCCATAGCGAAAGGAGCTGATACGAATGGATGAAAACTTCAAGATAGGAAATTTTATATGTGAACTGCGAAAAAGCAAAGGATTATCACAGACCGAGCTTGGCAATAAGTTAAATGTAACTAATAAGGCGGTTTCTCGGTGGGAAACGGGACGTGGACTCCCAGACAGTAGTTTGCTATTGCCTTTGGCGAAAGAATTGGGTGTTACCGTGGATGAAATCCTTCGAGGGGAGCTTGTTACTTCTGTTGCCGAGCTTAACATCTCAAAAGCCCCTTGCGTAGAAATACAAGAAAAGAGTACGAAGATAAAAAAGCAAAACGCGATATTGGATTACAGAGGAATAAAAAAGCAGCTGCTACGGGATTCACTTATCGTTATTCCTACCTTCATTTTTATATGTGTTTGGCTCTATCTCGGGTTAAATCCGAATTTTGATTTGACACCTACTGCCGATTATCAAACCTCGGTTATCATCAATTTGTTTGTGCCTTTGATGATCATTGACGCGGCTCAGATCGTTTACGCTTCTTTTTTAATTACAGATTCTATTCGTATGCAAGGGAAAAAGTGGTATCTCAAACTTCTGATTTGTATAGGTATTTATTATGCTGTCGTTCATCTTTTCTTCGTAGTCTATATTTACAGAATTATTCGTTTTTTTGTTTTGAAAAACAGAATGCAAAAGAACATATAGGTTGTGTTCAAACAAGGATGTCGCTACGGTGGCACCCTTGTTTTTATATCAGTTCACACATTTTTTGAAAAAATATGTTATAATAATAAAAAGTTTTCGTCAGAGTGTAGTGTGGACGGTAATTTTCCCGTTATTTAGGGTGAAGGACCTTCAAGAACACACGAAAGGAGTGTGAGTTATGGAAGATAAGCAGATAGTAGATCTATACTTTGAGCGCTCGGAGTCTGCTATCACCGAGACCGAAAAGAAGTACGGACGGTACTGCCATTACATCGCATATCGCATTCTCGAAAATGACGAAGATGCAAAAGAGATCGTCAACGATACTTATCTCAAAACGTGGAACACCGTTCCACCTAATCGTCCCGACCCTCTAAAGCCATACGTTGGGATGATAAGCCGACAGCTTTCCCTTGATCGCTATGAGGAATACCACACGCAGAAGCGCGGAGGACAAGTGATGCTTGTTCTTGACGAGCTTGCCGAGTGTATTCCCGACAACGACAGCGGAGAGGACATTGGCGAGAGCGTTACTCTGAGGGACGCTCTGAATAAGTTCGTTTGGTCTTTGCCCGACAAAACGCAGAATGTTTTTGTGCGCCGGTATTGGTACTCAAGCTCCGTAGCCGAGATTGCGAAGGAGTACGGAATGAAAGAAAGCTCCGTAACCGTCCTCTTGCTCCGCACAAGAAAAAAGCTGAAAGAATTTTTACACAAGGAGGGCTTTGACATATGACGAATAAGAATATTTATAGGAGCCTCGGCGGTCTTGATCCCGAGCTCATCATGAAGGCTGCACCTGCCGAGAAGGTGCAAAAGAAGAAAAAGAACGGTTGGGTGAAGTGGGCTTCGCTTGCGGCGTGTTTCTGTTTCGTATTTGTTGGTGTATTTATTATTCAATACTTTAATAACAAACAATTTGAAATCCCACCCACCGTACAGTTTAACAATGCTGAATATGTGATTTGTGGCAGTGAAGGTGAGGCTTCAATTCTTGAACAAGTTAATTTGCCCTCAGTAATTACCAAAGAACTTGCTGGAAAGAAAATTGCTTATTTGAGCGTTGATGGCAATGCTTTTTCAATCACACAAAAAAACACGAAGTTTGTATTATATGAATACGCACCGTCTCCTAATGAAAACGTGTATATTGTTCTTATTGATGATGAGTACTATGCGGCAATTCGTCACGATGCAAATGGTTATCACGGAATAACGGAATAGCAATATACAATAAGCATTCTTATAATGCTCAATTGTCCCTTATATTACCCGTAGTAGAAAAAATCTTGTGCATTAGCATAAAGAAAAGAGGAAAAATGGAACAAATACTAATAACAAATGCTTTGAATAAAAAATATGGAGATGTGTTGGCGTTAGAAAATGTTTCAATGCATATTCCAAAAGGAGCTATATACGGCTTCGTTGGCAAAAATGGCGCAGGAAAAACAACTCTAATTCGTTTGATTTGTGGGCTTCAAGAACCCACATCAGGAGAATATAAAATATTTGGGATTGACAGTAAAGATAAAAATATTATTCAAGCTCGTCGAAAAATTGGTGCTGAAATTGAAACTCCCTCAATTTATCTTAATATGACTGCAGAAGAAAATATTAAACATCAACAGATTTTGCTCGGAGTATCTAATGAGAAAAACACAGAAGAAATTTTGCGTCTTGTGGGTTTGGAAAAAGTAAAAAGGAAAATAGTGAGAAACTTTTCGCTCGGTATGAAACAACGATTAGGAATTGCTATTGCTCTTGTAGGAAATCCCGAATTTATCATTCTCGATGAACCGATCAATGGACTTGATCCTCAAGGTATTATTGAAATACGGGAACTGGTATTGAACCTTAATCGGGAGAAGCAAATAACATTTTTAATTTCAAGTCATATATTATCTGAATTATCGTTGATCGCAACTCATTATGGCTTTATTGATAACGGAAAGCTCATTCAAGAAATTAGTGCACAAGAGCTTGAGCAAAATTGCCGAAAGCGTGTGAGAATTAAAGTTAGTGATATAGCTGCTCTTGTGTCCGTCCTTGACAATATGAATATCAAATACAAGTTAGTATCCAATAATATTGCAAATATTTATGGGGCTATTCATATAACAAATCTCGTTGTGAATCTTAATAACATAGGTTGTGAGGTATTGTCTTATCAAGAAGAAGAGGAGGCAATCGAAGATTATTATATGACACTGATCGGAGGTGAACAGAAATGAAGAGATTATTCGCGGCAGAATTATATCGTTTTACACACAATGCAACTTTCAAGATATATTGCTTTTTATCTTCGGTTTTCTCTGTGTTATTTGCCTATGGAATATATCGAAATGCTGAATTAAGCGAAGAATGGTTTCTTGCCCAAAGCCTTTTAATCGCAGTTTTAATTTCTCTGTCCGTCGGCGATGAAATGTCAAAATGCGTAAGAAAAAAAGTCGTTGCAGGATATTCTAAAACAAAAATTCTTCTTGTAGAACTGATTGTTTCGAACCTCATTGTTATAACACAATATGTAATAACACTAATTATTTGCCTAATTGTCAACTATAGGCTTCTTGCTCATACACCGTTTTATATTGTTTTTATATCTTTTGTTGTTTTCCTATCAATTGTGTTCTCGCTCACTACAGCATTTATAACAATTTCGTGTTTGTTTTCAAAAAAAGCATTATCGGCAGTGGTGTGCTTGGTCTTTGTGTTCACATTGTATGTAGTTTCCCCAATTGTTACATTTTCATTAGAAGAACCGCAGTATTTTGAGACAATGGAATGGAATGACGAAAAAAACGCAATGGAACAAATGCAAGTTGAAAATGAAAAATATGTTGCAGAACCGATAAGAAGCATATTACTGACGTTCAATAAGGCAAATCCTTTTTCGCAAAGGCGTGAATATAATTCCATTATAAATCCTTATTTGTATGATGATGAAGCGTGGGAAAATGCAAAGGAAGCAATTCAAAATACGATCGGTGAAGAACGTCTTTCAAGAGAATTGACAAATAGTGATAAAGAATATCTGAACACAGCGTATCTTTACTTATTTGTTCCAACACTTTTATTTGCCATAACGGGTGGGGTCATTTATAAAAGAAAAGAGATAAAATAATAAGTGAAACTAAAAATGCATGGTATGATCTTCAAGTTGATGTAGAAACAGTAGACTAAATTAACCGCCGATTATTCGACGACTGCCGAACCCCAAGCGGAGTTTTTTCTGCGAGTATATTAAATATAAAAATTTGAAAAAGTTTTCCTAAATGAGTGATGCGAGGGCTTGTTTTCCTGTTATTTAGGGTGAAAGCGCTTTAGAACACACGAAAGGAGTGTGAAGCATGGAAGATAAGCAAATAGTGGATTTATATTGGGAACGTTCCGAATCTGCTATCGCAGAAACCGAGAAGAAGTACGGCAGATATTGTCATTACATCGCCTATCAGATCCTTGAGAATGACGAGGACGCGAAGGAGATCGTGAATGATACATATCTGAAAACGTGGCAAACGATACCGCCAAAGCGCCCCGAGTCCTTGAAGCCGTATGTCGGTATGATAAGCCGACAGCTCGCGCTCAATGCGTATGAGGAGCAGCACACCCAAAAGAGAGGACAGATCACACTTGTTCTCGATGAACTTGCAGAATGTCTGCCGGGTGACGACGAGGATTGGGATGTGGTGTCGGGAGTTGCCTTGCACGATTCGTTGAATACCTTTTTGCGAGGGTTGCCGCAGAAAACGCGCAACATCTTTATTCGCAGATATTGGTACACAAGCTCTATCGCTGAGATTGCCGAGGAGTATTCAATGAAAGATAGTGCGGTCGCCATGCTTCTTCTTCGTACTCGCAACAAGCTAAAAACTCATTTGCAAAAGGAGGGCTTTAACGTATGACGAATAAGGAATTTTACCGTGAGTTTGGGAACATAGATCCCAAAATGATTGAAGCGGCTGCACCTGCCGAGAAGGTGCAAAAGAAGAAAAAGAACGGTTGGGTGAAGTGGGCTTCACTTGCAGCAGCTTGTTTCTGTCTTGTTTTAGTTGTAAGTGTAGTCTTTTTTAAGGGAGAACAAACACCCGATACGCCATCAACAGAATACATCGGATATACTGCTACATCATCGTTCTATTATAAGGAT
>JAFWZH010000238.1 GCA_017522515.1 Clostridia bacterium | reverse complement strand
TCACTCCTTTATGAAATCATTATAACAACCACTTAGAGATGATGCAACCTACTGTGCGTTGATAAAAATTTTACCTTATAAACCTAATTAATTAGGTTCCTTGATTACAGCCTGTTATGCTATGCAAAAGAGAGAAATTATCTAATGCTGTTTTGTATCATTTCCAAAATTTCTTTTTCTGCTTCTTTACCATATGCGTAAAGAGTGACGGTAATTTTAGTTCCGTTTTTCAATTTCAAGGTGTAAAAGAAACAATCACCAGAAATTATCCCATCGCCTTTGTGAAACTTGCTTTCAAGAGATAATATATCACATTTCCTAACTACCGTTTTTTGAAAAACGTTTTTTCCATTTATGTCCGCTCCTCTAGGGAAAATAAATTTGTCATTTTCTATTATTAAAACTCGACTTCTTTCAGCAAAAAAGATAGAGCCAAACATAATGCTCATTAGACCACCGAACATAGTTGCGCCGATTTGCAAACCTATAGTTGATGCATTAGCAACGATTAAAACAATTCCCGTTGCGAATATTGCAACACTCGTCAAGATCGCAATTAACAGCCACTTGGTTGCTCGCGAGGTATATCTTTTCATTTTATCTCCTCCTTCTCATTGTCATAACATAAAACCTTCTATGTTACAATAACCACAAAAATCGCCCTGTAGATTCCTCGCTTGTCGGATCGCTTATTTCTATTTTTAACTGCTGTTCGCGAAAGCCCAATCTTTTCTCCAATATCAGAGTAAGACATTCTTGCATCCTCTTATCACCAAAAAGTGGAATTATTTACATTCCAAATATCTTTTAATAATTTCTATTTCTAGTTCTTTCCTTATTTCTTGTTCCCTTATTTGTTGTTGCCTAACCAGCTCATATCTTTTTCTAAAAAGCAATGACGACAAATCCTTGCTATCCTCAATTTGTTTCATACGTGTATTTATTACCCAATATTCTTTGTTATTACGCATAATCTTAATGCGTACGAAAACACCCTTACTGTCTTGGAGTCGCAATAGTTGTTCTCTGTTTTCTTCTAATCTCTTTTGAAGCTGTTTGTATTCCAGTACCAGCATTTTTTCTTTTGAAGAAAAAAGTTCGGATGCGTCAATCTCCGAAAGTATCATTCCTGAAGGAAACTTTCTCATATGTTGCTCATTCAAACCAATACTGCTCATCAAAAACCTTCCTTTGAAAATTTCTATAATTAATTATAGTCGAAGCAGACAACGCATGCAATAGTATAAGTGCAATCGTCAACAACTTTTGAAAAAGTATGAGCCTGAACTCATCCTTTTGACGTTAAAACAAATTATAATCAACAATTTTCTGTAAAGTCTTGATTGCGGTAGCATAAGGCACATCCTCAAAAAGCATTTTTGCTGTAATATCCTCGTAATCCTTCTTGTAGATATCCTTATCAATTACCTCTTGGAGCAGAGCATTCATATCAACACCGTCTTTTGCCGAGTGACATTGCTCATGGGGCTTCCGTTCTTCGAAAACTTCCCTCACCAGTTGCTTCATATTGGCATTCAATGTAACTATATCGGACAACTTACAAATATCATAAATGTGTCTGGAATGCTCCTGTACAGCATCGCTTAAATAATAATCACCCAAGGCATACAATTTATCTATCAGGGTTCTGGAAGCCATCTGAACATTCAGTTCAAAGGGTTCCAAATCGTACTTTTGGATTAAGTCATCATAACCGTTTTGTTTAAGGTAATCATAAATAATGCTTGTTGCCTGTAATCTTTCGCAAGGATATGACTTAATATAAACGGCAGTCTCAATTATCAAATGTTCTTTTAAGAAGTTCGAAGAGAAGACAGTCGGGTAGTCAACAATATATCGGTTATAGTTTCTTCTGCTTCTGACATTATCGGCGTTGTCAAGGGTGAAGCCGAGTCCATCGATAATGGATACAATATTCTCTTTAAGTTTCTTTCGTTGTCCCTCTGTAGGTTTGCTTTGGGTATCGATATTTAAATCGATATCTTCCGAAAAACGTTTTATAACCTTATAGCATTTTGAAAGAGAAGTGCCGCCCTTAAATATGATGTTGGGTTGCATTTCTACTATTTTCTTTAAGAACAGCGTAACATAATAGTCTTTTTCAACGATGCTAGGTTCGATGCCGGTTTCACTTGCCACTTTAAGAATAACCTGTTCAAAAGTTTCTTTGTCATTGTGCAACACTGAATATCGCCTCGCTTTCTATAAGATTTCTCATAACCTTGTCGGGAAATACAGTTGCATACAAAATAATGTCTTGCTTGGTAATGCCATTAGAGTTAATATACTCTGCAATGCGGTTCTTCTTCTCTCTATCAAGTGTTTGGGGCATTACATTGTTCATCATTTCCAAGAAACTCAAAACAGCAACATTGGTGCTGTTAATTGTGGTTCTTGCCTTACGGAGAATTACTTTCTGCTTACCCACCATAACATATCTGACATTAGTTGTTTCGTTGTTGGTGTATATTTCGATAACATTGGGCATCTGGGTTGTGAGTTTCAATTGATTTTGAAAGGTAATACCGGAGTAATATCCAATTGTGTTTTCACCGTCATTGATATACTTCTTCTCAATAACTTTGCGAGGGTTGAGTATACTCTTACCGAAAACAGTATCGGTAGGAATATAATAAATGCCTTTTTCGAAGCGTATGAGTTTGCCACTTTCGCAAAGAGATTTGAGTTGTTTCATAACCCACGGACGAGAATATTTCTTGAAGGTAATTTTGGCAGATATAATTGGTTCATTCGTTCCGTATTGCTGCAATAGATATTCGTACAATGTCATTAATACACACCGCCTTTCCATAATAGTATATTCAAATGCTATTAGATTATACTACTTTCTATATATCATGTAAATAATATTATATTTTAAAATGTATAACACAAAAATCGCCCTGCCGTTTTCATGGCAGGGCGATTTTTCTTGACTGTTTTCTGAGTGTTGTGATAGACTGATATCAGTAGCGTTGAGCACCCGATTTAAGGCTCTCTCAGCAGAGCCAAGTGGAGGCGATGCTGCTATTTTTTTCATTTAACAGTAGCCTGTGGTGCAGTACGCAAAAGAGTGGTTTAAATAACCCAATTAGAGTTTTTATGCTTAAGATATGCTAATATTTGCTCGCTTGTCGGGTCGCTTATTTCTATTTCAACATGGTCGTATTCTATCTGATTTTTATTCTCTTTTGTGCACTCATAGGAGCGGTATACTATTTGTTTTAATTTGGGAATGTATTTGATTTCACAACCAATATGTATGCCATTTTGAGCGGTAATACTTTGAAAGTACACATTGACATTATCAGATAAATTCCAATAATCTTCATAATTCAGTTCTGATTTGTTACATCTTTGGTTAATATGTAACACATCAATATAAGTCATAATATCAAAATTTGTTTTTTCTGAGTTTTGATTCAAGTATAAAGGGTGGTGTGGGTGTCCCTTTTTGCTTCTGTTTCCAAAAGTTATCCATTGACAATTATATTGTCGAGAAATATCACATATGCTTTGCAAACAAAATTTCAAATATTCCCTTTTTTCTATCAAAGTACCCCACGCCGCCCAAATATCAGCATTAGGAAATTTTTGAAAAAGCTCTTTAATATAACTAACATTATCGTTATGTATATCAATATCAAATGTTGTGTGCATCTTATTAGGATTGGTTGACCTTTGCGGATATATATTAATCATTATCCAACTGTCGTATCCGTTTTTTAACGATATGCGTTGCACGGATTCTAATGTTCTATCAAGACAATCAGGTTCTGCAGTGCTTGGATTAACACCAATACAAATCAAAGGATTTACGCCTATCGTTCCTAATACATATTATGGATAGGTAGTTGGACTATTTACGCTTTTGGCGAACTTGTTGACAATAGCACTATCGTTGCAAAACAAGCCCAAAGAGAAAATGATAAATATGAGAAAGCCGTTAGTGCACGTGAGCAAAAGCGCACTGTTGAAAAACAGAAGCAAAAAATCAAAGTGGAAAAAGAAGCTATTGCGAACTTGGAATTTGATGAAGATGGATATATTGATGTTACTTGCCCCCATTGTAATGAAGAACTTTCTTATACGAAAGAGCAACTTCAAAACCCCGAAGGCGTAATTTGCCCAATGTGCGATTATAAATTCAAAATATAATTCGATATTTCTATTACATACAAACAATCGAGTAGGAGGGATTTTTCCCTCCTCTCACACCACCGGGCATGCCGTTCGGCACCGGGCGGTTCAATTCAAATAATAATCTGTACAACTTTGGAGTCCTCGTCTTGCGAGGATTTCTTTTGATATGAGGTGGAGTCC
>JAFWZH010000237.1 GCA_017522515.1 Clostridia bacterium | reverse complement strand
TTTTCAGTCCTTTGCTCTACCAACTGAGCTATGGCACCGTGGTTTTGCGTGTGCAAAGGTATGGCATTTTTTTATTCCGTGCAAATTTTATGATAAAAATCTTCAAAAATTTTTCATTTATAGTTTTTTGCCTTATCTTTGCACTATCAATAGTGACGGAATGTAGCGCAGTTGGTAGCGCACTACGTTCGGGACGTAGGGGTCGGGCGTTCGAGTCGCCTCATTCCGACACAAGGCGACAAACGGTGAAAATCGTTTGTCGCTTTTTCTTTTTTATCGCTGTAAGTGCTTGAAAACAAGCGTATAGTAGGAGCGAATTGGAGAACCTACTTAAATAGTTAATAAAATTGATAATTTCCTTTATCAAAATTAGTAACTTTGCTAACAAAGTGAGATTTGCAATAATTAAAGTATAGTTTAAAAAGATATTATGAAAAACAACAAAGAGGTATTACAGCAATGGGCTGAATTGGATATTGACACAGTAGATTTTAATGAACTTGAAAAAAGTCTTGAGCATGAACTTGCAGAACATTTTGATGAATTATCTGCTTTAGACAACGAGAGGGAGAAAATTGGCAATCCCAATACTCTTGGCGAAACTGTTATGAATGTTGTTTGGGAACAATTTCTTAATCAAATAGCAGTTACTGCTGGAGAAGATTTTATAAGAGAAAACAGAGGGCTAACTCTAGACCTTAGTGATGATGCCCATATTCAAACACCCGAAAATTTTGCCAAAGGAAAAATTGCTGAGCATAATCATATAAGCAGAGTAGAATTAGGGGAAAATTATAAAAGATATAGCGAAACACCTCATAAAGAGTTTAGGAAGGAATATGTTAATCCTGGCATGGATGCCACATTAGAAAGAGCTGGAAAATTAAAGGCTCAAGGTATTGATACTGTAACAGATATTTATACAGGTAGACAAATTCCTACTGAAACAAAATTTGAAAACGGTAAAAACAATCCAAATGCAGCACAAAGAGAACATGTTAAACCGTCAGCAGAAAATTATGAAAACCCCTCTCTTCAGATGGGATATAGTAGCGAGGAATTAGCTGATATTATAAATCATCCAGACAATTTACAAGGCTACACAACCGCCCAAAGAAATGGTCGAAAAAGCGACAAAACTGCCAATGAAATGGAAGATTGTGATAAAACAAAGCATTGGGAGAAAGCAAATGAGAAAGCCGAAAAACACATTAAAGAAAAGGAATTAGAGGGTGAAAAGCGACTAATAGATGAAGGTCGTAAAACTCAAATAGAAGAAACATTTCGTATTGGTGGAAAAGCATTAAAAACTGTTTTAATGAGCATGCTCGCTTCGCTAGTCAAAGATATTATCCGTAAACTCATCAAATGGTTTCGCTCACGACAACGAGTATTATCAACATTTATTGATAGTATAAAAAATGCAGTAAAAGAGTTCATCAAAAACATGAAACAGCATTTAATAAATGCAGGAGACACCCTATTAACAACTATTGCAACAGCAATTATAGGCCCCATAGTAGGTATGATAAAGAAAGCTTGGATATTCCTAAAACAAGGATATAATTCAGTAAAAGAAGCTATTCAATTCTTAACAGACCCAAACAATGCCAATATGTCTTTTAGTATTAAACTTTTGAAAGTTGGCAAAATTATTATAGCAGGATTAACAGCTGGAGGAGCAATTTTACTTGGGGAAGTAATTGAGACATCTTTAGATAGCATTCCAATAATAAAAGCTATAAATATACCATCATTAGGAAGTTTAGCAAGTTTGTTAGGAATATTTTTCGGAGCAGTAATAAGTGGAATAATCGGTGCGCTTGCATTAGATTTTATTGACCGCATAGTTGCAAAAAAATTAAAGGAAGAAAATGCTATTAAAACATTTGGCGCAAGAAATGGGATATTAGCAACACAAGCACTTGCTATCCAAGTTGCCACTGTTAATACTGCAGAGGTAAAAAATACAACTGCAATGTCTATTATTGATAGACATAACGAAGCAGGAAATATTGCAAGAGAAATTATCAATAAAACTGATAAAACATCAACAGATACAGACAACACGAATGATAGGATTAGGAAACTTCTAAATAAAAAGAAACATGAATGAAATAGAAATAAAGAAACATAATTTTGAAATTGCTAAAAAGCGAATTGGCAATTTCAAATTATCTAATAATGGTAATTCATTTGAAAGGGTTAAAGAAAAGTCTTTTTGGGGATGCTTTAACCATGACGTTACGGGTCTAGAAATGAACCAGCATATAGACAAAGTACAAAGTGCTTTTATAGGAATAAACAAATATATCTATGATATTGTAAAGGAATTTAAAGAGATATACAACGCTCTTGATGCATTAGACAAGGAGTATATCAATGGCATTATCAAATCTTTGGAGAAGGCACAGAAAGCTATTACCGAGAATAACGATACTGTAAAAAACCTAGAAGAAACTGTCAATTATTTATTGAAAATTGAAGAAAATATAGAAGTTTTCAAACAAGATATAGCAAATCTTAATAATAATATTACAACACAAACCAGTCGCATAGCAAATATTAAATTACAGATTGAAAGACTTGAAAATGCAAATATTAAAAATAACGAGAACTTTGAATTATTTAAAAAAAAAATTATAGATATAAAGCAAAATATAAAAAAAAGCAAGCTAGATATTTTCTTTGATAGTTTATATTATAAAATTTCAATTGGAATATTTGCAACAAGTTCATTCGTGATAAGTTTAATACTTATGTTTAGCAAATAATTTAACCTTTTAGATTAGAATAACACAAAAAGAATGTATCAATACGACCAAATTTAAGGTTATATTGATACATTTTTATTTTGAAACAAATTCAACTTATACATTTAAAAATTGAAATAGTTTCATACGATATTATAATGCGATTTATCCTCTATAAAATCAATAAATTAAAGTGAGAATACTTGCATTCATAGGGTGGTTTACTAATACCTTACGCAACAATGTCAAGGACACCAAGCGACTGTCTGCCATTG
Organism: Clostridia bacterium; assembly: GCA_017522515.1. The sequence goes on along the minus strand of JAFWZH010000237.1, from coordinate 781 downwards.
ACTGTTTGGAAACGTAAGGCCCTGCTTGAAAAGGTAAGGAACATAAGCAACAGAAAATCCTCGTTACAGAACAGCAAGGGGTTGTACTCTATACGTTCACGATTAAACCATTCGTTCAACACATCGCCATTGATACGTATTTCAAGGCGTGAAAGGTGCTTGGGGTTGCCATTGGCTTCAGCGATATACTGTTTACCACTGTTGCTTTCGATTTCTCGTTTCTTGTTATATGCTGATAGGCGTAAATCGCCATTCTTCTGCTGGACGATGAGGCTATACTCTTTTATTCTGCGACAAGAACCAATGCCAATGTAGAGTATATCTTCAAGGAGTTTATCCCTATCAGTTATCTTTGCTCCATTGACTATGGGGATAAGAGCCTCATCACGAATGGCACGAATTAGGCGTTTGGATTGGTTCTTTTTATCATCGCAAGCAAGGTCAAGTCTTGTGAGGTTGTGGAATTTTAATCCCAACATGCCCTCAATGTATTCGAGGTAAACAAGGCGGTTGTGGGTGTTATAGTTGTAGTTGAGGTATAGTTGCTTGTTGTCTATCTCAATCCATACGAAACCACTCATTTCGCCCTCTTTGTCTGCTTTCAATCCCCAACGCAATGTGCCAAAGCATTGCATATCGTACTCACTGTTGGGGTTGTTGCTTGTTCTCTCAAGGTAGATGATTTTGTAGATGTAATTGTAATATTTGCCCTCTGTTCTTTCGAGGCGAAAATCCCAATGTGGGAGTTCATAGATTTCGAGGGGTGTTTCCATTAGTTGAT
>JAFWZH010000236.1 GCA_017522515.1 Clostridia bacterium | reverse complement strand
TATCTTGTCGCTTGCAGCCGTAGGATTGTTCCAGGGAGAAGTAGAGAGAATATACACATCGTAATGCTTTGCCAGAAGCTGTACAGTCTCTATTGCACCCGGCACCGGCTCCATGAGTGCAAACAGCCCAGGAGTCTCATCTATACGACCCTCATAAAGTTTCTTAGTCTCCTCACTTAGCTTTGCAACACCGGACTGGAAATCAACGATAACCCCATCCATATCAAAAAACAGTCTTTTTCTGCTCATATTCGTGCTTATTATTTATGTTTTACAAATATGTTTGTTATTTACTTCGAAGATACGAATAAACAAGCGAAAATATGAAACTTGCTTCAATATTTTCACAGCGACAGCAGAAAGTAACTCCACTTAAGTGAAGATACAAAAAAACGGGCAAAAATTGTGCAAGCGAATGGCAAAGTTTGCACATACCGATAATCAAGATTACTTTTGCTACTAAAATAACGTTTATGCACATTTTGCATATTACTCATATTGACTTATGACCACCGAAACACCGATGCTTAACGACCATAATAAAAAGGAGTACCCTCCTATGCATAACGGAGAGTTTGACACATCACAAACAAAAACCACGCTATAACACACATTATCAATGCGTTATAGCGTGATTATCGCTTGTGCAGCATATTCTATCATTGTATCTTTTGCATAATGCTTTGCCTTATCCACCACACTGCATAACTCATAAACTTGAAACCACGCGTCTCGTCAAAATTTTCAGCAGCAAGCACCAGACCTTCGTTTCCTGCATTTACAAGTTCTTCCATAGATAAGCCACACCCTTTGAATATTTTCGCAACAGCCGTTACAAAGCGTAATTTTGAATGGGAAAGTTTTTCAATTGCAGTTTTTCTTTCAATCCCGCCCAATTTTATATCTTTTATAAGTTGCAATTCATCTTCAATAGAAGGATACTTTTCTTTGTCGCACACCTTTGTTTTTTTCTTTTCCATATATTACTGATTATAGGTTTCTCTATAATATATACGAAAAGGATTTACCTTTATAGGCATTGAGGAGAAGAAGGTGTGCAAGAACTTTGCATAAGTATTATTTTATAAAGGAATCTCAATATAAGTCATGTACACATCAACTCCATCTATGTTCTTCTTATAGTAAACCCACTTCTCTGAATTAACTAGCTCAAAATTCATTAATTTTACAAATGCATTAAAATCAACCTTATTGTCATTTGTTTTATTGTACTTCTTAGTTTTGAAAACTATTATTGGCATCAAAACAACATCGTTACAACTTTTACCTTCTGTTATTGAACCAGCAAGGTAATGGAGTAACTGATATCTTATATCGGTATCAGGAACAATCTTATTTACATCTATTTTGTAATAATTCTTACACAGTTTCTCAATCCGTTCCTTCCTTTTACTTCGGGGATTTTTATTTACATACTCTACAGATTTACGATACGCTTCTAACACACGACTACCAAAAGGTTCATCAACTTTCGCTTCTATACATATAACTAAATGAATTCCTCCTCCATTTCCCCATATAACCATATCATGCATACGCCCCTTACCTCTGAATTCATCAAAACGACTTTCATGTTCTATTCTAGCTCTTATTGGTTCAAAATTCTTGAAGCCACATATATCTACATATTCTTTTATCAGTTTTATTCCATTGGACTGGTCGATATTAGGCAAAGAAAAATATTTTGCTAATGACATTGCACTTCGACCTTCTTCCCAATGTTTTGCATCATCAACTTCCTTAAAGGCCTTTTCCCACGATTCAATATCTGTAACTACTGTTCCATTTTTATTTGTAATCCTCATAGTTCTATAATTTATATTTAATTAAACATTCTTCTAATCTTCTTTTTATCTTCTCTCTCAGTTCTATAGGCTCCAGCACCTCTACATTCTCCCCCATAGCAAGTATGTGAGTTGAGAGTTCTGGAGTCAAGCACAGTTTGTATTCAAACTCGCAAAATTCACCATACTTTGATGCACCCTCTTTCTGGGAACGGTGAAGCGGTAACGAACGCAAATATTCTATCTGCCTGCCATAGGCTCTTATCTTCACTTTAGTTGGTTTCAGTTCCTCATTTACAAATATTCCAATCGTATTGGCGTAATACTTCTCTGCATCAAAATCCTTCGGCAATATAAATGAGGTGGCAGACAGGTTCATTTCAAGTGTGCGGTCGAGTGCAATATTCCTTATGCCCCCGAGTTCTTTAATATAACCGACCACATACCACCGTTGATGATAAACCTTCATAGCATAAGGCTGAATGTTATATGTTTCTCTATGTCCATAAAACGGTTGATAATCGACTTGAAGTTCTTTCGATTTCTGCATTGCATCAATAACTGTTTGCAAATATTCTGCTCCACGCGGTATCTCCTCAAACAAAATCCGTCCTTTCATATTGTGCCCTGCCGTTATCATATTGGACAGAGTAAATGAGTTCAAGAGCCATTTGCGGATACTGTCGTTCTTCAATGTATCGGGAGAAGATATGTAGTATCTGTA
>JAFWZH010000030.1 GCA_017522515.1 Clostridia bacterium | reverse complement strand
ATTCAGGGTGTGTCTGAGCAGGATTAACATAACCTTCTTGAAAATTACAAATTTTATCAAGCGTAATGATTTCTATTTCTCTAGATTTGCCTATAAATTCCTTATAAATAGCAAATAATTGTTGTTGTAAATTATAGTTTATCTTATTATTCAATTCAATTTTTTCGTCTATTGGATTTAAACAAGATAAGATTTCCTTTTGAATATCTATTGATGGAATTGTAAACTCCAATCTATTAAGTGTTTCAGTTCTAAGACTAGGAATTGTAGTTCCCTCATTGTATGCTTCCAAGTCTAACAATGACATTAAATAATAAAGATACTTAGGAATAACAATTTCTTCGTTTACAACAGTATAAAATAATGTATCAACCGTCCAAAAGGGATGGTCTACATATTTCACTTTATTAATTGTACCTTTTCTGCCAATAAGAACAGAGGGTTTATCATATAAATATTCTTTTGCATGTCCCATTAAACCGCCTGTACCATAAATAGGAAAAGGACCATCATCAGACACAACTTTCTTTTGATTTTTACCATATTTAATTTGAACAAGTTCTCCCAGTGAATATACCTTATAACTCATAACCTATTGCTCCCAACTTCTTGCGAATTTCATCTTCGAGTTCGTGTGACTTTGCAAACATTGTTGAAAGTTCCGAAGTAAGTCGAGCCATTTTTTCTTCAAAAGGCTCTCCGTCTTCTTCTACTTCTTCAATGCCTACATATCTACCGGGAGTAAGTATATAATCTTGTTTTTCAATATCACTCGTTGATGTAACAGCACAAAAACCTTTTACATCTTCAAGAGTGCCATTTTGGAAAGCTTCAAATGTATCGGCAATCTTCTGTATATCTTCAGTAGTAAAGTCTCTGTGCTTACGATCAACCATATAACCCATTTTACGGGCATCTATAAACAGAGTTTTTCCTTTTTGCTTCTTATTCTTGCTTATAAACCAAAGAGTAACAGGAATTGTTACACTGTAGAAAAGCTGAGTAGGCATTGCAACAATACCCTCAACTAAATCAGCTTCAACAATACGCTTTCTTATGTCGCCCTCACCACCGGTCTGAGTTGACAATGCACCATTAGCAAGAACCAGACCGATTTTTCCGTTTGGAGCAAGATGATGAATCATATGCTGAATCCAAGCATAGTTCGCATTACCTGCAGGTGGCATACCGTATTTCCAACGAACATCATCTGTTAAATGGTCTGCACCCCAATTAGAAAGATTGAAGGGCGGATTAGCCATAATAAAATCAAACTTTTGATTTTTATGTAAATCGTTATAGAATGTATCATCCTGATGTGCTCCGAGATTTGCATCAATACCACGAATAGCCATATTGATTTTTGCCATCTTCCAAGTATCAGCATTTGATTCCTGTCCGTAAACAGAAACATTAGATATTGAACCTGCATGAGCTTCAATAAACTGTGCTGATTGTACGAACATACCACCTGAACCACAGCAAGGGTCATAAACACGGCAGTTTTCAAAAGGCTTGAGAATTGCCACTATCGTTTTAACTATACTTGACGGAGTATAGAATTCGCCACCCTTTACACCTTCGTAAGCAGCAAATTGAGAGATACAATATTCATAAGTTCTGCCGAGCAAGTCTTTGTCATTCCCTTGCTCATACATATTGATGTTTGTAAAGAGGTCAACAACTTCACCGAGAACTCGCTTGTCCAAATCAGGACTTGCATAGATTTTCGGTAAAACATTTTTAAGGCTATCATTTTCTTTCTCAATTGCTCTCATAGCATCGTCTATAACCATTCCTATTTCTGCCGTATGAGCCGCACTTGCAATAACATTCCAACGTGCAGATTCAGGAACGAAGAAAACATTTTCAGCAAGATATTCATCAGGGTCATTTTCAAAGCCGTCGCCCTCTGCAACAAGCTGATTATATCTTTGCTCAAACGCACCTGAAACATATTTTAAGAAAATAAGACCAATGATAACTTTTCTATAATCTGCTGCAGGAATATGGCCCCAAAGAACGCAAGCTGCTTTCCATATCTGTTCTTCAAAGCCTATATTAGTATTGTTTTTCTCTGCCATTATTGAACTCTCCTTATTAATAACTATCTATCTTAAATTTGAATACAATTACACAAATAATATAATATCACAAAGTACATGTTAATTGCAATACGATTACTTGGATTTTGTAGAATGGTGTCGGTTTTTCGCTCACCCAACCAAAGGAAAAGCCACCCGAAGATGGCCTTTCTTTTTAGATAATTATAATATAGTCAGTATTGTTATTCAGTTGCAGCTCTTTTTACTTTAAAGATACTCTTTTAATTTATGTAAAAGCATAATCTTTCTTTTGTGCAAACCACTGCGACATAAGCCTATTTTTTTAGCATAATCTCTTTCTGTCATTGGATTTTCAGATAAATACATTGCTTCAAGCAGTTCCATTTCTTCTGGAGTTAGCCTTTTAAGTGCTTCTCTGAGCTGACTGATTTCACAAAGATTTATTGTATCTTGCTCAATATTAACAGATTCATCTGCTATTACGTCGTGAAGCGTAAAATCTTCGATATTCTGACCACATATTTCTTCGTCCATTGATATTTCTTTATAACCGGATTCACATTTTTCTGTTCTTTTCCTCTTTCTTATTACATCTTCGCAGTGCCATCGATTATAAGAATCCTGAGTAACCTCCAAAACAATCGTTGTGGTCTCCTGATTTTCATCGATATACTCTGCAAATTTTCTGTGTTTATTTTCAGGCTTTCTCTTAAACTCAAGAAATTCCCTTCCTGTCATTTCTACCCACTCCGGGTTAATGCCATGGCAATTTTCATCTTTCCATTTAAAAAACAATTTTTTCATTATATGTAATCTCCGTTTCTGAATTTTTGAATTTATTTAAGTTTCAAAAACTCGGGAGATTACGGATATTTAGCTATGTAACATAACCAACTTTTTGTTGTTAACAATGGAATTAGGCAAGAATTTGTCGAACTGCAAAAAAAAAGAACTATGGTGTGTACCAAAGTTCTGATTCTTATTATTAAAATTTGTTTTTTCAAAATAACTGAGGTTAAGCATCTGTTGAATACAGCTACCCCGTATTTATAATACATTGCAAATTCCTGCTTTTTTCCTTCCTGTTCTATAAATTTTTACCAATTATAAACTATTCTGAAAAAAAAATCTGTCGAACAAACTTGAAGAAAACATATATGATTTGCAAATAATAAAAAATAACATTAATATCGGTAATAAAATATAATTTTATGTGATTCTGTTGAATTTAATTGAATAAAATAGAATTAACAATACAATGTAAAACTTCAAGATTTTCTATAACCGAAACAAATTACATGAGGACTTGCTTATAAAGAAAACAACAAAAAAGGTGGTGCCGATTTTATCGACACCACCCTGTACAAATTACTTATTTTTTACAAACAACCTGCTGTATTACGACTATTGATTTTATCATTTTTTTATTTTTTTGATGATTCCAAAAGCCACCCAAGAAACTATCGTGATAACAGTTAGTATAATACATATAAACTCAATAAAAAAACCTATACCATCATCATATCCAACAACAGCCGGATTGATAAACATCAAAATAACAAAAGCCAAACAAAGACAAGTTATTATCGACAATATCTGTAATAATCTTTTCATACTATCACAACTCCTTATTAAATTTAACGTGCCATAAACGCTTATTTATGCCAAAATTTCAACGAAATTAGTTAACAGCATTAAAGCTGCAAGACATAACGGTAATATTATAACGAATAGGGATAATCTTTTGTTTTGACTATCTTCTTTTATTTTTTTACGGACAAGAATCATAAAAAATATTGTTATTATGTAAAGAGCAGGAACTATCCATATGCCGAAAAGTATCAAAAAGCTTAATAAATTACAAAATTTCTCACCTAAAGGCAAATAACTAATCCAAGCAAATAACGGTATCTCAAAAAGAACAACTAAATATACCGCTAACATGACAGACGCCCAAATTAAAGTAATATACATGAAAATATTTTTCAATTTAACTATTAGGGCAGTTTTCATACAATCACACTCCTGTTTTTTATTTATGATTTTAATTTTTTCGGTGTGATATAAAGCGTATATGCTATCACCAATAAATCAACAATTAAAATTGCAGTAGGTATAGGTGCATCCCAACTATAAGAGAAATACATATTACATATTATACTCGGATAATACAATAACACATTTATAAAAGTAAAATAGAATCCCTTTGAAATATCAAACTTTTTGTAGTGATATATATAATAAATTATAAATGTGATTAACGAAAATATTGTACCATATAATAGATAACCCATTATTGAATCATTATGAAAATCAAAAGCACTCATTAATTTTGTTTTGATGTTGAGAAGATTAATTATTATCGCACTGATGGGATATATCCAACCAAGTAAATATCCGACTATAACTATTGGCTTTTTCATAATATCACTTCTTTTATTTAATAGTTTTTGCAAATTCTATTGCATCATCTAAATTCAACGGAATTTGAATGAAATATATGGATAATCCGTCCCTATAAGTAATTGCCGCAGAATCATCTTGCATAAAGCAGTATACAGTTGTGTTGCCTATTGTCAGTTCTTCAATATTACTTGTGACGTTAAGAAATTCAACATCCGGCACTATTTCCTCCATAGCATATTTATCAATATGAATACTGCCACGTTTGTTTTTGTACTCGAATATAATATTAACAGAGTTAATGTATTCACCTTTTTCATATTCGGTTTTTGTTATATCATATTCATCAGAGAAAAATGCCTCAGGTAATAGAAGTTCATTAAATCCATTGTCAGCAAGTTCCTTTGCGAGTTCAGTATTGAGAAGCTGATAAGCGTCCGCTTTGTCTTCGGTTTTATCAAAATTAATACGAATATAATTATTATAAAGTTCAACAATACCATCAGACAAATTAACATCAAATATAACTGCAGATGCCGACAATGTGCCAACTAGAAAAACTGCAATTGCAGCGGCAATAGCAACAACCTTTTTGAAATTGAGTTTTATGTGTTTATCATGGAAATCACCATTACCTTTCTGTTCGTCTTTATCAGGTGTTTCTGAATCAAGCTTGTTTAACTTATCTAAACAAAACTCAATAAGCTCTGTGTCCATTTCTTCTTCGGACTTTTCCATCTCTTCATCAATTATTCTGTTAAGGTTTTCTTCTAATGAACCATCGAGCGTTTTATCATTGATGAAGGATAAAAATTCTTTATCTGTAATCATTATTTGTTCTACCTCCAACTATATAGTCTAACATTTTCACATTTCTTACAAAAAATTTTAAATTTTCATTCGCTTAATACTTTTTCTATTAACATTTTTGTTTTCTGTTTTAATCTATATAGCTTCTGATAAATGTTATTCTCTGTAGTATTATGTTCTTCTGCAATTACCGAAATGGATTTCTTTAATGTATATCTGTCATATAGCAATTGCTTTTCTTTATCATCGAGCATAGTAATAACTTTTTCTTTAAGAATCGGAATTTCCTCATCTTTAATTTGGAAATATTCATCATACACAACGCCACAATATGTATTACATTATCTTCTGAAACATATGCCGGATCTTGTCTAAACGGCTGTTCGGGCGGCGTGGCTGAAATACAGGCTCGCCGGAAGTTTCCTGATACCCTTTTAATTCTGTAATGCAGACACTTCTTCCATTTGTATAAAAATTCAGATCATTCCTATATTCACCGATACAACGGGCAGGGATTTCACCCTTAAAAATAACTTCATCTTTTTCAAGTCTGGTTGATTCAATGATTGCGCAATACTTTGGTGCATCATTATAAGCCCGTGAAAGATATTCCTGCGGTGCAAAAAGGGTGAAGGAAAGGTATGGTTCCAACAGTTGTGTT
>JAFWZH010000235.1 GCA_017522515.1 Clostridia bacterium | reverse complement strand
TTCTTGCTTTTTGTATGCCATTTTAATCCTCCTGTCTATTATATAAAAAAGCATTTTCCATTTTTAACTCAAGTGTAACCTTTATTAAAAATGTTGTCCATAGAATTTTTGGTGGGTGTCTACTTTTAGTATACCACTTCAGTGGTAGTGATTTTTCGTCCTTTTTAGGGGTTTTCGGGACGAAAAAATTTTCCGCTGTATTATTTCCCGGGAAATTACTCTTTTTTCAAATGGGGTGTATAATAATAAAACTTTTTTACTGTATTACTTCTGCAGGAGGGGATTAAATGAAATTCAATTTTTTAGGTTTGAAAATTAAAGATAAAAGAATACGTTTGTTTGGCAAAATGTATACCATTTCGGCTCTGTGGCAATTTGTTTTTATTATTGTCGCAGGCCTTTCATGTGTCATAATAGGACTTATTATTAATAGTGAGCATACAACAAGAACTCCAAAGTCCGTTTCTACACATGCAGTTTTAAGCAATACGGCAACCCCCGAAAAAATTGAAATTGATAATTCTGTAAAAAAACATATACTGATTCACATTAGCGGTGCAGTTTCAAACCCCGGAATTGTTACCGTAGAAGAAAATGCAAGGCTTATGGATGTAGTAGAAGCCGCCGGAGGTTTATTGGAAGATTGTGATTTATCATCAATAAATTTAGCTTCCTTTGTCGCAGATGGTACAAAGATATATATTCCTCGCATTGGCGAAACTCCTAATTGCATGCCACCTGTTCAAACACCTTCAAATGAAACTTCAAAAGTTAATATCAATACAGCCGGATTATCACAATTAATGAAACTTAACGGCATAGGAGAATCAACAGCTAAAAAAATAATCGCTTACCGAGAGGAATACGGCAACTTCAAAAAAATCGAAGACCTACTCTTGGTAAGCGGTATAGGAGATTCAAAATTCAATATCATAAAAGATGATATTTACGTATAAGTTTTATTATGCCTTAAAGCTCGTTTTATCATCAATAGCAGTAAGTATGATTGTGAGATTACCATTGCGGCAACGAAGTTCATCTATAAACTGCTTTTCATCTATGTTTGCACTTAAAGTAACGTGATACGTAAGCTCAAACAAAGCTCCTAAGTCAATAGTTTTAATTCTTTCAAGTTCGTAATTCTTTGTGTACTTGTCAAGAATATCATTAAATGCGTCTGTGTAATTAAGATTTTCAGGAATTTTAATTCGAAGCTTACGTACATTCATACGCTGCTTACCATAGCCTGTGCGTGTAAGAGCAATCATAACAAGACTGATTAAAATAACTGTAAACAGGGCAAATGTTATGTATCCGCGTCCGCAAGCGAAACCACCTGCCAAAGCTAAAAAGACATATACAATGTCTTTAGGATCTCCGGGGGCACTTCTGAAACGAACAAGAGAAAACGCACCGGCCAACGAAAAAGCTCCGGCTATACTTGAACCAACAACAAGAATAATAATAGAAACAACGGGCGGCAAAGCTACAAGTGTGAGCATGAAATTCTGCGAAAAAGCGCCTCTTTTTCCGGATGCAAGCATATATGCCGCACTGGCAATAATTCCCACAGCAAAAGCCGCAATAACAACAAACAACGAAGTTTTAAAATCAATAGAAGTATCTATTGTAGATTCTGCATCAAGAATGCTTTTAAAGAAATTGTCCATCATTTATCCTCCAAAATATATTTTATAAAATCGCACTGCGTAATTCGTTTGCATTTTCAATCCTGCCTTGCCCAACAAGGCGAGCGTATTCAGTACCGTATTTCGAAAACGAGCTATGGTATATTTCATTGTCATTTAATAACTTTGTAAACCACAAAGGCAAATTTTTGTTTATCTTTACCTCCATAAGCCAAACGTCATCATCAAACATTCGCTCGCCATAATCCCCTGCATCCAACCTAAGGTCATAGCGACGCGTTCTTATGTTAGTATCAAATGAAACTCTGAATTCCGAATTGTTTTTATCAAAAAAGGCCAACCTGTCATAAGCCAAATAAAGTTTAGGCTTTAAATCATATATGCTCATAAAATATTTGATTTCATTCATTACTTGAGAATTTATGTAGGGTTTCTGCTCGGGCATCTCCCCTGTCAAAGTAAAGTGCATCGCCTCTTCAAGTTCCAGTCGTGTTCTTCTTTTATTTACAACACCCTTGTACTTCTTTTTAATCTCTAAAAAAACCAAATCGCCCGGATTTGGCACTCCATAACCTCTTAATCGCAATTTTTCTTTATATCTTGGCTTAGACACGGATTCTTGAATGAGGTAATTATCATCTGTATCGTAGTAAATATTACTTATTGTATACGGATTGCCACCGACATTATACTTATCGGGAATCATATATTCACTCAGAGCGGCAATTACTTTATCCATTTTTGATGTATTAATTGCATATTTTACTTCAAATCTGCTAAAAACCTCTTTTGCCAAACTCTACACCACACATTTATCAAATAGTTTATATAATTATTATATAGCATTTTATCAAAAAAAGTATGTCATTTTATGGGCTTTATAATCACTTTTTCGTAACCAAATTGTTCTTTAAGCCTAATTACGTTCACGTTTTTCTGTCCTATATAATCGGACAACTCTTTGTACGGAACACTTGCCGTAAAAACTCTGCTTTCACTATCGTCTTTACCGTTTGCCAGATTATCCTCAGCCATTTTTGCCAATTTGTCATAAGCAATTCGCGACTTCACAAGCTGGCCAAATGCAGGATGATACGGTCCCGCAACAACATCTTCACCGACACTTATACCGTCAGAAGATTGAAGTCCCATACGAATAACTTTTACTTTTTTGTTCTCATATTTTATCATCAATTCGGCACATAAGTCAATTGTTTTATCAAGCGAAGGAGGATTATATGTGCCCTTTTCGTACATTTTATGCAAAAAAGTGTCTCTTATTACAACCGTCGGATAAATTCTTACAAGTTGCGGATTCAAATCAATAATTCGATCAGCAGTATACAAATCACTCTCATAGGAAGCACCCGGCAATCCGGTCATAGTTTGAAGACCAAGTTCAAAACCATAAGCTCGTATTAATTCCGCAGCACGAGCAGTATCTGTCGATGTATGTCCCCTGCCGGACGCAATTAAAACATCATCGTCCATAGATTGAGCCCCAAGTTCAATGGTTTTCACAGAGTAACTTTTTAACATCGACAGAGTTTCTCCGTCAATATAGTCAGGACGCGTTGAAAGACGCAAAGAATCAACTAATCCTTCTCTAATATATGGATTAACTGCTTGTAAAAACATTTCTTGCATTTCCCGAGGAATCGCCGTAAAACTCCCACCGAAAAAAGCAATCTGGACAACACTGTAGTTTTTAATGATGTCCAGATAACTATCAACAGTTTTTTTTATTTCCTCTACCGAAGGAGGCTCCTTATGTCCGCTAATTTTCTTTTGATCACAAAAACAACAATCATGCGGACAGCCTGCATGTGGCACAAAAATCGGAATTATCAGCATTCTACAGGAGGAACATCAGGACAAGTAATGGCTGCCAACTTTTTGGTAGGGCAAGCCCATCTTACGGCATTTGTAATTATTTTTTGAACGTATTCATTGTAATATGAAGGATTAGCCTCATGGCCCGGTCTGAAATAGAATATTTTGCCATATCCTCTTGTAAAAGTACAACCCGAACGGAATACCTCTCCACCTTTAAACCAACTCAAAAAAACTATTGAATCCGGTCTCGGAATATCAAAGAATTCTCCATACATTTCCTCCGGATCAAGCACAAAAGTTTCGGGTATCCCTTCTGCAATGGGGTGTCCGGGGTCAACGCACCAAATACGCTCACGATCTCCGTCACGCCACTTAAGAGTACAACTTGTACCCATGAGTCCAATAAAAGGTTTACACATATGTGCCGAATGCAACGGAATAAAGCCCATTCCTCGAAGAATATGATCTTTAACTTTAGCTGCCACCGCATCACTTACTTCATGATGGAACATATGTCCCCACCAAATGAGTACATCTGTATCATTAAGGACTTCGTCTGTAAGTCCGTGTTCGGGATCACTAAGGACTGCTGTTCTTATGACCATATCTTCATTTTTGCCAAGAAAATCAGCAATTACTTTGTGTATACCATCAGGATAAATTTTTTTAATATTTTCGTCTGTTTTTTCATGCACAAATTCATTCCAAACAGTTACTTTTATCATTTTATTCACCTCATTATATATAGCTATATAAGTCCAAGTTCAACCAAAAGAGCCCTTGCGGCTTGTTGTTCCGCATCTTTTTTGCTTCGTCCGGAACCTTTTGCTGTTTTAGTTAAATCGTTATTTTTTTGTGACACAACAACCTGTGCAAAATATCTACAATCATGTGCAGGACCTTCTACACCGCAAATCTCATAAAGAATATCTGCAGCATTGGTATTAATCGACTCTTGTAGTTTTGTTTTGTAATCGGTATTCTCGTATGTTTGGGCATGCTTTCTTATGCAATCTCCCATATTAAGCCTGTCAATTAAAACTTTTGATACACACTCGAAGCCACCATCCAAATATATGGCAGCAAGCAAACTTTCAAAAGCATCTGCCTGTATAGAAGGTTTTTCACGACCTCCGTAAAGTTCTTCTCCACGCCCCAAAAGCAAATATTCCTGCAAGCATATACTTCTTGCCATCTCGGCAAGTGAAGCCTCACAAACAACAGAAGCTCGCAACTTTGACATATTGCCCTCATTCATAGAGGTAAAATGCTTGTACAAATATGTGCTTATAACCGTGCTTAGAACAGAATCTCCAAGAAATTCAAGACGTTGATTACTGTCAAGCTTTACTTTTTTTGCAGCATGTTCATTTGCATACGATGTATGAGTCAAAGCTTTCATAATCAAATTCTGATTATGAAAGCTATAACCTATACGTTCTTCTAACTTTGAAATATCAGTTATCATAATACTCTTTTGATGATAATTAATTCTTCATGTTTTTAATGTAATCAACAGCATCGCCAACTGTAGAAATCTTTTCTGCATCAGCATCGGGAATCTCAACATCAAACGCATCCTCAAAAGCCATAATAAGCTCTACAATATCAAGAGAATCTGCACCCAAATCATCTATAAATGACGAGCTCAATGTTACTGTATCCTCATCAACACCAAGCTGTTCAACTACGATTTCTTTAATCTTTTCAAACATTATAACCAATCCTTTCTATTTATATAAATTATTAATTTTCAAAATTCAACCTAATATCCTCCAAAAAGGAAGTATTTACAAGGTCACAAGCTTTAATAACTACATTTTTTATGGTCTTGGCATTTGAGCTGCCGTGGCTCTTAATAACAAGACCATCAACACCGAGAATAGGTGCCCCTCCGTTTAAATCCGGATCCATTTTATTTTTAAAATCCTTTAAACTGCCTCTAACAAAAATAGCTCCGATTTTTGTTTTTATACCTTTAGATAAAACTTTTTTAATCTCAGAAAACATATACTTGGAAGTACCTTCTACGACCTTAAGAATTACATTACCTGTAAATCCGTCAGTTACAACAACATCGGCCTTACCTTCAAATAAATCCTTACCTTCAAGGTAGCCTATGTAATTAAGAGATGATGCCTTAAAAAGAGCATTTGTCTCTTTGATAACATCAGGACCTTTTTCTTCTTCTGTGCCGACATTTACAAGTCCTATCCTTGGATTCTCCGTATTAAAGAGAGCCTTAATATATGCAGAGCCAAGACGGGCATAGTTTTTATATCTCTCAGGATTGCAGGAAATATTCATACCGGAATCAACAAGAATTATTCTGCCACCCTTTGTAGGTATTATCGTACCAAGGCAAGGCCGGTCAATATTGGGCAATCTTTTTACTATTGTCGTTGAACCCACTAACAAACCGCCTGTGCTACCGGCAGAAATAAAAGCATCGCCTTCTCCTGCTTTAAGCATCCTGAAACCTACTACCATTGAAGAATCTTTCTTCGCCCTTACAGCCTTTGTGGGGATATCTTCGTTCGTAATAATCTGCGTAGTATGCTTTATTTTTATACGCGCAGAAGGATAGTTTTCTTTAGATAAAATACTTTTTATTTTATCTTCGTCCCCTATAAACGTTATATCAAAACCTTCACGCTCGAGCAAAGCATCAACACAACCTTTTACAATCGCATCAGGAGCATTATCTCCGCCCATCGCATCTACCAAAATAACCATTCACTTTTTGCCTTTCTTTATTTTTTATCCAGAGAGAGCACTTCAATGTTATTTTTTACATACTCCACACCGGACACAATTGTAAGAACAACTGCGCCTACCATAATAATATTTCCTACAAAATAAATAATTTCTTGAATAATCTCAAAACCTGACCAAAGTCCTGTAGGAACAATGCCTGCCACAAACAATGTTATTATTGCAACTGTTTGCAGTATCATTTTTAATTTACCAAGCTTACCTGCAGCAATAACATTACCCTTACTTGCAGCAAGCATTCTTATTCCCGAAACAACAAATTCACGAGCAAGAATTACAAGAGCAGCCCAAAGATACATTATGCTGACATTACACAGAGCCAACAATGCTGCAGAAACAAGCAGTTTATCCGCAATAGGATCAAGGAATTTGCCAAAATCAGTCACAAGATTATCTCTTCTTGCAATATGTCCGTCCACAGCATCTGTAACAGATGCAACAATGTAAATTATCAAAGCTAAATACGGTCTTAATATATCAAAAATCGTACCGTCTATGAAACTTTCGATTACTCCCGGATATGGGAAAGCAAAAAGAGCAAAAACAACAACCAGTATAAGTCTTGTGATAGTTAGTTTATTAGGTAAATTCACTTTATAACACTCCTCTTAAGGAAATCTTTTACATTTTTATACAAAGAAATATTATACTCATATTTGACATCCTGTCAAATCATATTCCTCTGCAATTAATATTTTCACCTTAACCATATCTCCTGTATTAAGCGGATCATTTGCTGTAAAATAAATTTTGCCATCAACATCGGGGCCTTCTGCATAGCTCCGGCCATAATAGAAAATACCATCCTCTGATACGCCCTCCACAAGAACATCATAGACTTCTCCGATTCTTGCCTCATTTATTTCCCGGGAAATAGGTTGTTGGCACTCCATAAGTCTGTTATATCTTGCCTCTTTGAGAGCCTTGCGTACTTTATTCTTCATGGTACTTGCAGGCGTACCCTCCTCAGGAGAATAACAAAAGGCACCTAAACGGTCAAATCGAACATCTTTAACAAACTCTAAAAGTTCTTCAAATTCTTCATCTGTTTCACCCGGAAAACCGACTATGACAGATGTTCGTATCACACAACCGGGTAATTCCTGTCTAAAACTCTTAAGCACTGTTTTAATATCCTCCGGTGTGCCTCTTCTGTTCATAGATTTAAGAATCCTGCCGTTTATATGCTGTAGGGGCAAATCCACATAGGGAACGACTTTTTTGCATTCCCTCATAGCCGTAATCAGCTCCGACGCAATCTCATCCGGATATAAGTACATTACTCTTATCCACTCGATACCTTCAATTTTATCTAACTCATACAAAAGTTTTGACAAAACAGGACGACCATATAAATCTTTACCGTAACGAGAAGTATCTTGTGCCACTACCACAAGCTCCTTAACACCTGCCTCAGCAAGCCTTTTAGCCTCGCTTACAACAGACTCCATAGTTCTGCTCCTAAACGGTCCTCTTATATCGGGGATTGCACAGTAGGCGCACCTGTTGTCACAACCCTCAGATATCTTTATATACGCACTGCCTTTAGGTGTAGATAATATTCTGGCAGAATCAATATACGATATATCTCCTGTGTATTCATAAAAATCATATCTTTTACCCTCAAGACAATTTTTTACCGCTTCCACTATCTTATCATATCCGTTAATTCCAAGCACAGCGTCAACCTCAGGAATCTGCTGTATAACGTCCTCGGCATACCTTTGTGTTAAACATCCGGCTGCGATAACAGCTTTGCAGTTTGCTGAATGTTTATACTCTGCCGCCTCAAGAATCGCCTCTATAGCCTCCGTTTTAGCACTCTCAATAAAGCCGCACGTATTAACTATTATGACGTCGGCTTCAGCTTTATTCTCAGTAATATCAAAACCTGCATCTTTAAGCAAGCCTAACATTATTTCTGCATCAACTTGATTTTTTGCGCATCCTAACGAAACAATGGAAATCGTATTATTTTTAGCCATAGTTCTCACTCCCGATTTGAATTTAATTATTCTCTTCTCTTATTCTTGACAAAGCATTTTCTATATCACTGTACGAAAAACCCTTTGCAGCGGCAAATCTGTACAGCTTTGCCAGCTCTTTCTTCGCAACGCTATCATCACCATACGGAATATTGCCGCCTGTTTTCTTTTTGAGCAATCTGTATGCGTTCTCACCGTCAGAAATATTATGGTCGTTTGCATATATTTCTTCGACTGTTTTTTCTGCAATTTCTCTATCAATACCTTTTTTATATACAAGTTCATTTAAAAGTGCCGCTTTAGATACAGGTTTACTTTTTAATGTTGTATTTGTATATCTACGGGAATATATCTCGTCATTAATATATTCTGATTCTCTGAGACGTCTCACAGCTTCTTCTACAGCATCCTCGGAAAACTGCGTCCAATCGTCCTCAAGCTCTGCTTTTTTGCAGTATTCTTCAAGCTTTGCTTTTACCTGAGAAACACTTTTCATAGAAAACAAAACGTATGATGCGGCAAATGCCATCATACGCTTAGCCAAAACAACCGTACACACATTTTCAAAATTTTCTATAAATTCTCCCTCAAGATACAAACCGTATTCAAAAGCTTCTTCTGCCGTAAAATTAAGCTTTTCACCGCTACTGAACATAACGGTGAAAAATGAATCATCAGAAGATCTTAAGCTGGAAATTATTTGTATTCTGCTCATACAGTATTTTACTTTGTATTATTCTTGTCTTTAACAGCGGCACGAACCTTCGCATCAATTTCTTGCATTAACTCAGGGTGTTCTTTAAGATAAATCTTAACATTTTCTCTTCCCTGACCTATACGTTGATCCTCATAAGAAAACCATGCACCGCTTTTATTGATTATGTTGTACATTACAGCAACATCGATTATAGAACCTACTTTTGATATGCCCTCTCCGTAAATAATATCAAATTCTGCCTCTTTGAACGGAGGAGCAACTTTATTTTTAACAACCTTGGCACGAGTCCTGTTACCTACAACCTCAGTACCGTTTTTTATTGCCTCAACTTTTCTGATATCAAGCCTCACGGATGCATAAAACTTAAGTGCACGTCCTCCCGTTGTAACCTCCGGATTACCATACATAACGCCTACCTTTTCACGAAGCTGGTTAATAAAAATTGCTGTTGTCTTTGATTTGTTGATAACACCGGAGAGCTTTCTCAACGCCTGTGACATAAGTCTTGCGTGAAGACCTACATGGGAATCTCCCATTTCTCCGTCAATCTCAGCCTTGGGCACAAGTGCTGCTACCGAGTCAATTACTATAACATCTATTGCGCCGCTACGAACGAGAGCCTCTGCTATTTCAAGAGCCTGTTCGCCTGTATCAGGCTGCGACACAATCAAATTATCAATATCTACGCCAAGAGCCTTTGCATATACGGGATCAAGGGCATGTTCTGCATCAATAAACGCAGCGTCACCGCCGTTTTTTTGTGCCTCTGCAATAACATGAAGCGCAACTGTTGTTTTACCTGATGACTCAGGACCGTATATTTCTATAATTCTTCCCCTGGGAAGTCCTCCTACGCCTAAAGCCAAGTCAAGTCCCAAAGCTCCTGTAGAAATAACATCTACATTCATGCTCACATTGTCGCCCAGCTTCATAACTGCGCCCTTACCAAACTGTTTATCTATAGTTGCAATGGCATTCTCTAACGCTTTTCTCTTCTCTTCTATTCTCTTATCGTCAAGCTGCTCAGCCATATAAGAAACCTCCTTAAAAAATAAAAACTTTCGATCCGTAACGACTACATTGTAACCCATCCAACAAAAAAATGCAATGGCAAACACGAAATATTTTTCGTGTTTATTCTCCGCTTAAATATTCATCTTCGGAAATTTCTTCCTGCCCTACCAACCTCGTCATATTAAGTTGCGCAAGAACAAGACCGTAATAAATTCCTTTTGCCTGTAAAAGCTCGTCGTGAGTGCCGGATTCTGCCACTTTTCCGTGGTCAAGTACCACAAGCCTGTCAGCAAATTTAAGTGTTGACAAGCGATGAGCAATTGCAAATGTAGTTCTGTTTTTTACAAGTCGGCGCAAGGCCTCCTGAACTTGTTTTTCGCTCTCTGTATCAAGAGAAGCAGTCGCCTCATCCAAAATCAATATGCGAGGATTGTGAATTACCGCTCTGGCAATAGCAATACGTTGCTTCTCTCCTCCCGAAAGAGTCTGTCCGTTTTGTCCAACCCTCGTATCATAACCATCCGGAAACTTCATGATAAAATCGTGGGCGTTTGCAAGCTTACAAGCTTGTATAACTTCTTCTAATGTTGCATCCGGCTTAGAATAAGTAACATTTTCAAAAATAGTTCCGCTAAAAAGAAATGTTTCTTGCAGAACGACACCTATCTGATTTCTTATATACTTCTGAGAAATATTCTTAAGGTCAACTCCGTCAATCGTAATCCTGCCTGAATCGGGATCATAAAATCTCAACAACAAGTTTATCATTGTACTCTTTCCGGAGCCGGAATGGCCCACAAGTCCTATCATCTCGCCGCTTTTTACTGATAAATTAATGTCTTTTAAAACTGTTTTATACGATTTATATCCAAAAAACATATTTTGATATTCCACGTCGCCCTTTATATCAAGCTCCACAGCATCCTTTTCATCTTTAATATCAGGCTCGTTATCAAGTATGTCAAACACTCTGGCCGCCGCAGCAACGGCATCTGCTATGGATTTAGGCAATGAAATCATATAATTGATAGGTCCGTAAATCATAGTCGCATATGTTGTAAACTGCACCAAAGTACCTGCGTCCATCTTTCCGTCGAGAATATATATGCCGCCTATGAGCATAAGTGCCAGGTGGCTGATTTGCGTAAGCACACGCACAAGAGGCTGTACGGTAGTCCAGAAAATCTCGTTACTTATACAAAGCTTCTTGTATGTAGTGCATACCGACTTATATCGTTCTATTTCCTTTTCTTCTGTACCAAACGTTTTAACTACTCGTATACCGCTTAGTATGTCTTGTAATACTGAATTGCTTTTTCCCGATAATTTCCACAATCGGCGGTACACTTTATGTGTTTTTCTGTGAAAACCTCTCATTGCCAGTACGATAAGGGGTGCCGGCAGAATAACCACAAGTGCCATTTTCCAGTCAATCAAAAGCATATAAACGCCTACTGCCATCAATGTCAGCCCCTGGTTTATGCATTCGACTGCCTCTGACTGTATAAAATTCTTTACTCTCGTAGTATCATTTGTTACACGACTTATTAAATCTCCTGTTTTATGCTCATTTGTAAAGCCCACTGACATTTGGTGAATATGCTCAAAAACTTGAATTCTTAAATCATGCGCAATATCACTACTTAGTTTCGCCAATATTCTGGCTCTGAAAATGGATACTACAGCAACAGCTACTCTACAGGTAAAGTATGAAATAAGTAAAAGTGCAAAAACGGTAAGTATTCCGTTTAACTCTCCTGCTTCGGGAGTAGGTGCCGTATAAACTTGATTTACAATTTTGGAATAAATTTCCGGCAACAATATATTAAGACCTGATATCAGCAACAAAAATACACCTGCGATTGCAAGTCTGCGCCAATATTTTACAGTCATTTTTAAAAGTCTGCTAAGTATTGTGCCTTTTTTTACGCATTTGGGGCAAATAGTGGTTCCTTTCGGATAAGGTCTGCCGCATTTAAGACATTTAAGGTCCGGTTCTTCTCTCATCTGAGTTACTTTTCCCGTATGCCTCATATTGGTCTTTTGTGCAATTGTGGCATACCTTGCCAAATGTTCCATTGAAAAACGCGCCAGATACACGTCCTCCCCTGTAAGAACTGCTTTTGCCTCAAGTATGCCTGCCCCGCTCATGGGATTTACTTTAAAATCCTCAAAAGCGTCTATCAATATTTCTTTTTTTACTTCCCCGCCTTCAAGGAACAAAAAATTACTCTCTGTAACGACACAGAAACCATTGGAAAATTCGTCCTTTTCATTCAAATCCCACGGTATTGCATAGAGCATTTTCTCTGATGGATATTTATCTGCCACAATATCCGTCACCCATGCAGGCAATTCAAAAAAAAGTGTCATTATACCACAACCTCCAGATTCCGTATGCTCTTTTTATCGAGCAATGACATGTCGGGAATATCAAATCTGTTGCCGTCCACATCTATTATGAGCACTCTGCCGGCAGAAAGTCGTATAAAGCTTGATGAATTATTATGTGCTGTTATTTTGCGCGATCCCGAGGATGTTTCTGCCTCAATATACACAAATCCGCGTTCATCTTTGAGCTTGGTAATTTGCAAAATTACAGGGGTAAAATATCTCGTTGTCAGCTCTTCTTCTACGAGAGCGCGCTTTTCTGCTGACAGCTTGGCAATATCTTCTATAACGCCTATTTCCTCTCCCGGTTCTCTGTCTTCCCTAACTTCTCTTACGGAAATAAACTTTGCAGGCTTAGACAACGGAAATGCTCTTTGCAGCATTACTCGCTTATACTCTTTACCCTGCACTTTTAAGCTTAAAAATCCTCCCGTTGTTTTCTCAAAAACAACGTCCTCATCTTTAAGATAATTTACTGTTGAAATATCCTGTATTGTATTATCCATTTAAGAATCAGCCTCCTCTAAGCCTCTCATTTTAAGTGCATCTTTTTGTATCTGGTACAATTTGAAATAAACACCCTCTAAAGCATATATTTCCGCATGTGTGCCCATTTCCACCAAATTACCGTTTTCGATTACTATAAGTCTGTCTGCATTTCTCAATGTGGACAGTCTGTGGGCAATATTAAATGTAGTTCTGCCCTTTGACAGCATTTCAAGGGCTCTTTGAATGTGCAGCTCTGTTTGTGTATCCACAGCCGAAGTAGCTTCGTCAAGAATTAATATTTTAGGTTTTTTAAGAATGGCTCTTGCCAAAGAAATTCTTTGACGTTCGCCTCCGGAAAGACCTTTGCCTCCCGTTCCTATCCATGTGTCGTAGCCATCTTCCATTTTCATAATAAAATCGTGTGCATTTGCCATTTTAGCAGCATTGATTACTTCGTCAGGTGTGGCATCCGGCTTTGTATACGCTATATTGTCAAAAACAGTACCCATAAACAAATACGTATCCTGTAATACTGTACCAACTTGGTCATGAATCCACTTTAGCGAAAGCTCGCGTATGTCTATTCCGTCAAACTTGATAACGCCGGAGTCGGTGTCATACAATCTGGCAATCAAATTTATAAGAGTGGACTTACCTGCTCCAGACGGGCCTACTATTCCTATATGTTCTCCCGCTGCTGCCTTAAAGGATATATCCTTAAGCACAGGTCTGTTTGGAACATAACTGAAATTAACATTTTCAAATGTAATTTCACCTTTAAAATCTTTTATAATTTTCGGATTTTCTTTTTCTGCTATAACAGACTCCGCATCTATAATTTCAAAAATTCTGTTGGCAGAATTCAAGGCTGCCGTGAGCTTTTGAACTGTATTTGCCATCCACTCAAGAGGCCCGTAAATCATTCCCACATATCCTACAAATGAGGTGAGCGTTCCGAAACCCATCTTGCCGCTTATTATGAGCAAACCACCCATAACATATATAAACATTGAGCCTGACCACATAGCAAGGCTTACAAGTGGGAAAACAGTTCCTGATTTAGTCTGTATTTCCGCCTGAGTGTCGCCGAAATCGCGGCTTGTAACTGCAAAAGACTTGTTTTCTGTTTCTTCTTTGCCGAAAGCCTTTACAACTCTTACTGCTGTAAAAGAATCATTCATTCTGGCTGTCATGTCGCTTCTTTTTCTGAAGCTCTTTGAATAAAGTCTGTGAAACTTCGGCATAAATTTATAAAAGAAAAGTATGATAAACGGTACGGGAATCAGTATGAGCAACGTAATCGAAGGCTTGATTACCATCATAATCGCTGCTATTCCAAGAAGTTTCATTATGTTGACTATAAGAAACGGAATGCCATCCAGCATAAACCACTGTACTTCTTCTGCGTCGGAATTAACTCTCGTCATTAAAGCCCCCGTTTCTTTGTCCGTAAAGTATTTTATCGAAAGCCTTTGCATTGACGAAAAAACATCCGTTTTTAAATCGTAAACTACTTCGTTTGCAAATTTAGAATTCGCTCTGCCATAAATAATGGTTACAAAAGTGGAAATAAATTGCAATATAATAAGAAAACCTACAAGTTCAAATATTTTTCCGTAGTGAGAATGTCCTTCTTTTAACACTTGATCAAAAAATACAGTACCATGTATGTACGGCGTGACCACTTGTAAAAGTGCACTTATCAAAGTAAACAAAACTATGGCTATAATGTAACCTTTATATTTCCACGCATAAGAAAACAGTCTTTTTATAAGACTCATTTTATCCATACAGTGAGGACAAGTACGTGTCGCATCTTTATATGGACGTCCGCATTTTGGGCAGCAATCTCCGTGCCTGTGACCGCCTCGTCCGCCTTGGGGTGCATTTTCACTTTCCGGTATGTCAGAATCATCACCGTTAAGTTCTTTATTAACTTTACCTGCAAACTCTCCGAGAAATCTGTTTACAGTATTTGTACCTCTGCATATAAGCTTTTGTTCTTCTTCATGCTTTAATATAAGTGATACAGAGGTTGCGGCAACGTCAACAAAAAGCTCATCGCCCTCTCTCAAATCAAAAACAGCAACAGTATCGTCGCTGTATTTGTATAATTTTTTATCTTTTACGGCAATCCAAACTTCACCGAACTTAAAATCGTCAGTGTAATCTGTTTTTACTCCGTTGAAAGCTCCCTCCGGTTTACCGCCCATTGCTTGCTCAAGTTTTTCAGGAAGCTTTTCTTTCTCTGATGTTTTTTTATTCTTTTTCCAAAAAAGAAAACGTCTTAAATTCAAAAAATCACCGTTCCTCCGTAAGCCTTGCTATTTCTTCCGGCTTTACATGACGCCATTTTCCCGGCTTTAAATCACCAAGTTCTAAAGAGCCGAAGCTAATTCTTTTCAACGAATTAACAGGATGGCCTATGCGTTCAAGCATTCTTCTTACCTGTCTGTTTCTGCCTTCTCTTATGCTGACTTCTACTATTGCATTGCTTCCTTTATATCCCACAACATCAAGAACAGCAGGGAGTGTTTTACCGTCATCAAGCATAATGCCCTCTGCAAAACGCTTTACATCAGTTTCTGTGGGAACACCTTTTACAACTGCTTGATATGTTTTCCATATTTCAAAAGAAGGGTGTGTTACCCTTTGCATAAAGTCTCCATCGTTAGTCAAAAGTAAAAGTCCCGTTGTATCATAGTCAAGTCTGCCAACAGGATACAATCTGGCATCTATACCTTCTATTAAATCTACAACACAATCTCTGCCTCTGTCATCCTTAACTGAAGATAACACGCCTGAAGGCTTATTTAAAAGTATATAGTATTTACTCTTTTCTTGCTTAACAAGTTGTCCGTCTACTGTAACTTTGTCGCCCTTTTTTACTTTTATACCCATTTCTGTCACAACAGTACCGTTAACCGTTACACGGCCCTCTTGTATAATTTGTTCCGCACCTCGTCTTGATGATACGCCGCACTGTGCCAAATATTTTTGCAATCTGAGTTCTTCCATTTTATAATAACTCCTGTTTGTTATATTTTATAAAGTATACGAGCTTTTGAGGCTTTGCTCCAAAGCTCTTCTCTACTGCCTTGGCATAATATGCAAGCTGCTCCCTGTATTTTTCTGCGTCAGGTACTTCATCGGTCTTAAAATCAATTACCGTATATTCGTCGTCTTCTCTTATTATACAGTCTATCACGCCTTGTACAGCTATCGTTTCCGAATTTATTTCTTCCAACTGTGTAAACGGAATCTCCTTCATCACTTCATCAGCTTTTGCTATTCTTTCTGCAAGCTCACTTGTATAAAATGTCGCAAGCATTTTTCTGTTTATACTTTCTGCTTGAGCGCTATCCAAAAAGCCCTTATCTTGTGCATCAAGAATTAATTCCTCCGCATAACATTCTGCCTCTTCAAAGGTAAGCCCACGGATTTTGCTGTACTGCGTAAGCTGCATACAAGTGTGCACCGCTGTACCCTTTTGCGCCGCGGTAAGCTTTTGATTGTGTCCCTCATCTTCTAATTCAGGCATTTCGTCCATTGTAACTCTTTTGGCTACTGAATGCAGTTGCCCTGCTTCTTGGTTTTGTTCCTGTTCTAAAGAAAGTCTTTTAAGCTCAGATACTGAAATTTTTGCAGGTAAATCCCTTTCACTAATATCATATTCTTGTTTGTAAAACGTCATTTTGGGCTGAGGAATTACTTTTATTGTGTCATCTTGCTTATTTTCTTCTAAAGCGTCTTCGTCTTCTTTCTGTTCACAAAAAGAAATATGCTTCTCGTCTACACATTCTGACATTGTAATCCAGTCTAAGAAATTCTCAGACTCCATAATACTGTTTTCCAACGGATTTCCTGTAAATGTTGAACAGTCATTTTTTATCTTTTGAATATACTCTTGAAAATCTTCTTCAATTTTTCCCGTTATAATCAGCTTTTCTGCCGCGCGAGTCATAGCAACATAAAGCACTCTCATTTCCTCTGCTTTATTGTCAGCAATCAGCCTTCGTCCCACGCAAGCTTTCATAACTGTAGGATATTTTACTCTTTCATTTTCTAAATAGCAAGTGGGGCCCAAACCCAAAAGTCGATGTTTTAATACAGGCTCTCTTAGCTCTCTCAAATTAAAATCTTTACCTGCATTGCTGAGTATGACTACAGGATACTCAAGTCCCTTGCTCTTGTGAATGCTTATAATTCTTACAACATTCATACCTTCTGACACGCCGGCAGCCTCACTCATATCACTTTTCTTTTTAAGGTTATCAAAGAAATAAAGGAATCTGAACAAACCTTTATTAATGTCTCCATCATATTTTATTGCGTGTGCATAAAGCACATTTGCATTGGCTACATGAAGCTCTCCCATTGGACCGGCAGATAAATGCTCATAAAAGTGATTTTCGTGCATTAGTGTCCACAAAAGCTCAGATACAGAAACATGCTTAGATATTTTTCTTAATTCTTCTATCCTGCGGAGAAATATTTCTAAATTTTGCTTAAGCTCTCCTTTTAAGGAATACCCTCTGCACATTTCATAAAAACTCTCATTCAAAGTCTTTTCTTTGCTGTTTTTTCTTTTTTGACTGTCAACCTTTACTGCAGCAATATCACTGTCGCTAAAACCGTAAATATTTCGCATTGTTGCCACAAAATGTATATCTTGCAAAGGATTATCTATAATTTTCAAGAACGAAAGCAGTATGTTTATTTCTGCATTGGCAAAAAAACCGTTGCTTTCCGGAGAATACGCCGGTATTCCTAATTTTGCCAAACTTTGTACGTATGTTTTGCCTCCGCTTGTTTTACCTCCCGGGCTTCTGAGCAGTATAACAATATCTCGATACTGTATATCTCTCATTTGCTTTGTATTTTTATCAAAAACTTGATATTTGCTATCTATTAATTCTTTAATTTTCTCTGCTGCGACTTGCGATTCAAATTCATTGTCTCCTTTGACGATATAAAGCTCTGTTGCATCGTCTTCGGGAGTTTTGGGATAATGTGCTGCGCCAAAATTTAAGTATTCATCCTCGTTATATGCAATGCCGCAGACGTTTTCTGTCATAACCTTTTTAAAAAGCGTATTAACAGAATCTATTACACCTTGCCTGCTTCTAAAATTCTTATTAAGCACAATAAGTTTGCCCTGATTATCTCCTCTGCCGAATTTCTTGTACTTATCGGTAAAAATATCAGGTCTTGCCTGTCTAAAACCATAAATACTCTGCTTTACATCCCCTACCATAAACATATTTGGTGTTTGTTTATCTTTATTTGCTTCTTCTTCATTAAAATTGCGAGAAACCAAATACAATATTGCATCTTGAAGTTCGTTTGTGTCCTGATATTCATCAATATAAACTTCTTCAAACAATTTACTGTATCTTTTTGCCACATCGCTTTGCACCGTGTTTCCCTCGCTGTCTTTTGCCGATAACACTTGATATGCACCATGGGAAATATCATCAAACGTCACAATGTGCTTTTCTTTCTTTTTCTTACGGAATGCCGACGAAAACTCCTCTACCAAATCTATCAGTTCATACATATCTTGCTGAACATTTTTTATATCATCCATGGGTGCAGCTGCATTGCTTCCCATTTTTTTCTTCGTTATTTCATTTATTTTTTCGCGACATTTTTTTCTTTTCTCCTTGAGCTCCTCTATTATTTCCGATGTCTTTTCACCATACTCCTCCATCTTTTTCTTAGATATTCTGGTTGCATTATTAAAGCTCATTCCGGATATTTTTTCAAAAATGTCTTCCCATTTGACATTACCGAAACCTTTTTCTCTGATTCCCTTTAAAAACAGCGTTACGCTGTTTATTTTTTCATAATCATCTAAAAACATTGTTTTATATTCTTCTATGCCATAATTTTCACTGATTTTAAGGCACTTGTAAAGTTCGTCACTTTTTGCTTCAAGAAAAACATACAAATCTTTTAAAAGCTCTTTACACCACATTGTTTCTGTAAAATCTGTAATTTTATCTATATTAAAGGATTCTTTTTGAGCTTGAAGCCATTTTTCCGGTTCCGGGTAACTTAATGAAAATTTATAAATTGACAATACTTGTGATTCAAGCTGTTCGTCACTTTTATATGAGCATATATTGTCTACCAAGTGTAAAAACTCATGTCTTTTTTCTTTGTATCGATGCTCCAATACTTGTTCAAGCACGTCTGCTTGGAGAACAGCAATTTCACCTGTATCTGCTAATCTGAAAGAAGAATCAAAACCACTTTCAACGGGATTTCCTGCCACGACACTTTTACAAAAAGAGTCAATGGTTGTTATATAAGACTTAGAAAGCAGCATCTGCTGGCGCGCAAGTCTTCTTGCCATTGCAGGAGTGATTTCTTCTGAGTCCAACTCCTTTTGCAACGACACATAAAGCCTTTCACGCATTTCCGCAGCTGCTGCCTTTGTAAAAGTCACTATTAACATCTTATCGATGTCTGTTTTTTCTTTAATAATTGTGAGAATCCTTTCTATCAAAACGGCAGTTTTGCCTGAACCGGCTGCGGCGGAAACAAGTATGTTCCCGCCGTATTCGTCAATTGCTCTTTTTTGATCTAAAGTCCACTGTGTTGCCATAAAAAACCAACAAATTATTCCTTTTCTTTAATAGTAATACCGTAAATACGGCTGTCTATCAATTCATATTTATATGTCCATGACTTGCCGCTTGTTGTAAAGTGCGGAGGTCCGTAGGCACTTTGAATTGCAGGTACCAAATGGAGAGGTCCGAACATATTACGTCGTGAGCAAACCATGGTAACACCTATGTCTTTACCTTCTTTTACCCATTGAGTAACGTCAGCTTCGTATGGTGCCCACGCAAGAATTTTTGCTTTATCTGAACTGTCTGCCGGTGCTACCTTTGCCAAAGATGCGCAGTAGCCGTTAAGTTCGATTACGTTACTTTCTGCGTTTTTGTTAAATCTGTCATTAGGAATCTTATACGTTACACTTCCCGTATAGAAAGGCAAGTCATATTCTCTAAGGTTGCCAAGACCTAATTTTTCAGGCAGTTTGACGAGTACACGTTTATTTTCGTTCTCTATTCTCACACCGAAATCGCCTACAAGGTAAAGGGCTTCTATATTTGTTGTACGTTTAAATAATGTCTTAACGGTTACGGTATTTTTACCAATTTTAACGAGGCCTTTAGGAACAGGCATTTTCTTAAAGCATATATCAATCCAGAAGTCTGACATATCGTTACATTCAAGTTTTGTTCCGTTAAGGTAGTATTGGCAAAATTCAGGTCTTTCACCTGCAATGAACAGCTCGCCATCAGGTACAACGTCAGCGTAAAATTCATATTCAATTTCAACGTCACCGTAAGCATCATTACAATACTTCTTTGCATACCAAGGCTGAAGCATGTCTCCGCTTCTATGCTCGATTCCTATCAAATCGCGTATTTTGGCATCAACCTTAAGAACTTCGTCTTCAGCTTGCCATTCTCCTCCGTTAAATCTCCATTTGGCGAAGTCAAGAACACAAACATTTGCCTCGTCGAGCTCATATTCAAGCTCTGCATTTTCAGGGAGTTTGTTTTCTGAAACTGCCTTTATTTCTGCTTTTGCTGTAAGAGCGCTGTCCTTTTCAGTAGCGAATACAAATACTTTTTCACCGATTGCTTCCAAGTCAAACTCTACAGTTGGCTTACCGTCAACGAATTTGAGCTCTTTGGTGTATCTGTTACCTGTTGTAAGCTCCCACTCTTCTGCAAAAACTTTGCCTTCTTTTATATCAAATATGCCTTCTGCCTTGTTGATAACCAGTTTAAGATTTCTAACGGGATTTTCTCTGTCTGTATTTATCATGCCAACATACATAAGCTTTGCTTCGTCATCATAACGTGCTTGTAAAAATACTTTTTCTGAATCTTCACCTTCTACACGAATATCGTATGCGCCCAATTCATGTACAGCATTTGCAATAGCTTTTGCTTCGAATGCAACAATTACAGAATTTTCATGTTTTGACAACTCTTTTACTGCCTCTGAAGGCTCACCATCAACGTATGACGGAATATCTCGTGCAAAAACAACTTTACCGCCCATATCCAAAAATTCATTAAGCATTTTTACTGTTGTGGGACGAACTGTCTGTGCAACGCCTACAAGAACAGTGCTGTATTCACCTTCTCCTACTTTAAGAATTGTCTTGCCGTTTTCTGATACTATCTTATATTGCGGAGCCATAAGATATTCTTCACCGTAATCAAAATCTATTTGATTGCCCATAATAAAGTGGAACAAGCTTGCATATTTGCCCTCTAATTCAAGCAATTCTTTGTTGTTTGATGCCGGAGCCACCCAATTTGACCAACCGGGATACATGAGTGCCCATGTTGTTTCGATTGGATTTAAAACAAGCAAGTCGCACATAGGACGTCCTTGTGACATAACGACACCGAATCTTGCAAAATATGATTCTACATAATCATAATCCTTATAATATTTTGATTGATGTAGTATACTTGCCGGATAGTCACGCTTTGATTCGCCCTCCATTGTATACCAAGAAAGATGGTGACAGCGGAAATTAATTCCCAAAAGTGCCTGCCAGTCGCCCACTGCTTTATGCGCTGCAAAATCAAACTGCCAACCTGTACAACCGTAAAGTTCTGAAAGAAGCCACTTTTGGCCTGCCTGTCTTGCCGCAGACGAAAGCTGTTTTACTATCCAATAACATCTGTTGCCTTCGCTGAGTACGTCAACACCGGGATATGTCATGTGAGGGTAAAATCTCATCAATGAACCTTGTGTTGCTGTTTGGCTTGTCAAGCTATCCTCATGGAGCACGTGGCCTGTGAAAATCATATTATTTTCGTTACACCAGTCATTTACAGGATCTGCAAATCTTTCAATAAACAAATTGTTTGCCAAGTCTACATAATTGATTTTTACTTTGTGGATGCTTTTGCCGTCTTTTCTAAAGAACAGCTCAGGAAGCATCGGTTTAAGGTCATATCCGTATCTTTTAATGAATTCTTCGAAAAGGTCATCAGTATATGCAACAGAGCATGTCTCTATACCGTCTTTTTCTCTGTAATTATCCAGAGTATGTCCTCTGTGAGGTTCGTCTGTAAATATTCCTTTAATAGTTGTGCCTATTCTTTCGCCGCAACGATTTTTGTATTCTGCGTGTGTGAGCTCAATAAATTTATCTACTGCTTTACGGCTCATTGTATCAATATATGTAGTGCCATTATATACGCTGCTGGGTTTTCTTAAATCTATTCTGAATACAAGCACTTTATTGCACCATTCGTTTTTTATTGCTTCGCTAAGTGCTTTCTCGTCTTCGCACTGTTCATATTCATAAATTGCTTTACCGTCTTTATTTATGGCGAAGATTGCAACTATCTCATCCTCGCTGTCTCCGGGAAGAACGCCTGTTTCCGCAAAGGTAGCCTTGTCTTGGCAATACATTGTTATCTGTTTCATTCTGTATTGCGGATCAACTGTTACCTTGCCTCCTGCACTGCCGCTTGGCCATCTGTCTTCGTCGTAAAGCCAAGACTCCATGCCCATTTCCGTACCTGCGTCTGCCACAGCATTTATAAGGTCAAACCATTCGTCTCCTAAGTACTCTGTAATCAGTCCTGCGCGTGAATGCATAAAATATCCGCCAAAACCCATTTCTTTCATTATTGCAACTTGACGAATAAGCTCGTCTTTTTCAAGTTCGCCATTCCAAGACCAGAAGGGTTTTCCTCTGTATTCCACACCAGGTTTTTCAAAAAGTTGAATTATTTTCTCTTTGTTTGCCATAAATGTTTCCTCACATTTCTTTATTCAATAAGATATGTCTATCTTACTTCCTTAAGAGATAAATTGCAAGAAAAATATAACCTCTAAGGTCAAAAGATTTAAAGATTATACTTTTGATTTGGTGTGATTATTGCACTCAATGCATTGCAACTTTATTGTACCACCGCAGTTAAATTTGGAGTTTTGTCCCAAATTGCCTAAAAGGGACAAAAGTGTAATCTTCAAGTTAGGAGTTTTGTCCCAAATCGCCTAAAAGGGACAAAAGTGTAATCTTCAAGTTGGGAGTTTTGTCCCTAATCGCCCAAAAGGGACAAAAGTGCAATCTTCAAGTTGGGAGTTTTGTCCCTAATCGCCCAAAAGGGACAAAAGTGTAATCTTCAAGTTAGGAGTTTTGTCCCAAATCGCCTAAAAGGGACAAAAGTGCAATCTTCAAGTTGGGAGTTTTGTCCCTAATCGCCTAAAAGGGACAAAAGTATAATCTTCATATCATGATATCTTTTATTACATTTTAAATTGCCAATTTTCAAATTAACCACTATAATAATTGACATAATACCATTTAGGAGGTTGCAGTTATGAAAAAGCTAACTCACTCACTTATACGAAAATTTAGTCTTATTTTAGGAATAATAATGGCTTTGATTTTCTTAACACCGACAGCAGAAGTTTTTGCTGACAGCTCACTATCAGAAGATATCGTGATTCTTTACACGAATGATGTCCATACATATATTGACGGACCAATCAGCTATGATGTGATTGCAGCAATAAAAAAAGATTTGCAAAAAGAGTACAAACATGTACTTTTGGCTGATGCCGGAGACCACATTCAGGGAACTGCGTATGGTTCTATGGATAAGGGCGAAAGCATTATTAAATTAATGAATGCTGCAGGCTATGATGTCGCTACGTTGGGAAATCATGAGTTTGATTACAATATGCAAGGATGCATGGATACAATTGACAGAGCAAACTTTCCTTACATATCTTGTAACTTTTACCGTGTTATAAATGATGTGCGCGGAGACAAAGTATTAGACAGTTATGTAACATTTAACTGTGGTGATGAAAAGCTTGCATTTATCGGCATTACAACTCCTGAAACCTTTTCAAAATCTACTCCGGCCTATTTCCAAAATGAAAACGGAGAATTCATATACGGTATTTCGTCCGGTGATGACGGAAGCGCACTTCGTCAAGACGTGCAAAAAGCCATAGATGATGCCAAAAGTTCCGGAGCTACAAAAATTATTGCATTAGGTCATTTAGGTGTAGATCCTTCGTCTACTCCATGGACAAGCGAAGAAACAATAAGCGGAACAAGCGGCCTTGATGCTTTTATAGACGGTCATTCACATACTGTTATAAAAGGTAAATCAATAAAAGATAAAGATGGCAACGATGTTCTCCTTACACAAACAGGTGAATACTTTAACAGAATCGGCATGATGGTTATTGACTCATCAACAGGTAAAATTACTACTGATTTTATTGAGTTGGACGGCAATGACGATGATGGATATTCACTGATTTCCGAACTTTATAAAGGAACCGAAATCATTTTTGATGAAAATACTAAAACAATAAAAAATAATTGGATTAATGAAATAGACACTCAATTAGGACAAAAAATCGGTTCAATTAAAGTGACTTTAGACAATTATGACAGCGATGGCAATCGTCTTGTACGCTCACAAGAGACAAACTCAGGCGATTTTGCCGCAGATGCACTTTATTATCTTTTCGACAATCTGGGCCTTGATGTCGACGTAGCTGTTATGAATGGCGGCGGAACTCGTAACACAGCCATTACAGGAGATGTTTCCTATAAAACATGTAAAGATATGCATCCTTTCGGAAATGTTGCTTGTCTTCAAACTGTTACGGGTCAGCAAATACTGGATATGTTGGAATGGAGTACTCGTTATGCACCAAGTGAAGACGGAAGTTTCCTCCATGTTTCCGGCTTAACATATAAAATTAACACCTCCACAAAAAACACCACAGTTAAGGATGAATATGATGTTTGGGTAAGCGGACCAATAAAATATCGTGTTCACGACGTGAAGGTATACAACAAAGAAAACAACTGCTGGGAACCGCTTAATTTAAGTGCAAAATACAATTTAGCCGGTTACAACTACACCTTACGTGATCTTGGCGGCGGTTTTGCCATGTTAAATGGTGCTGTAAATATTTTGGATTATGTGTCAGAAGATTATATGGTTTTGGCAAATTACATAAAAGGTTTTGAAAACTGCACAGTTGATGCATCCAATTCTCCCCTTCTTGAGAAATATTCTAATTTTATGATTGATTACAGCGATGTCAACGGAAGTGGCAGAATCAAATTAGTTACTAACCAGGAAGACTCGTCTCAAAACGACAACAACCCGCATACCGGCGAAAGCGGTGCAATTTTCTTAATTCTTGTATTAATTGTTTCGGCCGGTGTAATCAAACAAATAAAGAAAAATAAAGTTTCAACAAAACTTTTATCCGTATTTATTGTTTTCGCTCTCGTTTTTATTACTTCGCCGACTTTATATGCAGCCGAAAAAATCGGTAAAGTAGATAACTATGGCGATGTTTTTCCCGACCTTAATCATTACGAGAAAGTAGAGATTGAGATGGAATATACTTGCAGTAAATGTGGAACGCATGCGCAAGGAGCAAAAACAATGGGACACTACTGTAATATTAACAATGATGATTTACTTGTAATTTACAAAGATGTGGCTCTTGTGGATTTAAAGGACGCTGTAAAAGATTGCATTACCGTTTCAGTAAAAGTCGGTGTCGATGTAACTGTTTATGATAATCAAGAGCTCTATTTTGCTATTTATCCCGAAAGAAGTCCAAGCTACGGACCTTTGGTAAATGTCTCTACAGATTATGATTGTTGCAGCTATTATATAGCTCTCGGCGGCGGTGCAGAACTTCGCGATAAAAAACAGCCAATTATTATTGCCAGTGGAATAACTGCCGAAAACGTATCATTATCAAACAAAAACGATCTTGTTCAAGCTAAAGCAGATTACGAAGCTGCTCTTAAAGAGAGTTCTTCTTTAAGTGAAGAAGAAATTAAAGAAATGAACAGCAACCTTTCTCGTGTGAAGGCTGCTCTTGAAGTAGTGGAGAATGTTGAAAATGTTATCGATTTAATTTCTGCATTACCGGAAACAAACAGCGATGAGCTTTCTGAGAAAATTCAAAATATTGTAAATGCATATAATTCACTAACAGATCACGGTAAGAGCCTTATTCCTCCTGATATTAAAGCTATTCTTGATAATGCTATAGAGGAGCTCAAGGCTTCGGGCAGCGATATTCCAAATATAACACCGCCGGCAACAGACGGAACAAACAAGCCCACTATCGACCCTAACACCGGAGATATCAGATTTGAGTTAGTTTGTGTTTCTCTTATGTTCTTATTTAGCGGTCTCTCTCTTTTAAGAAAAAAAATCATAATCTGATAACAAAAATTAAATTGTCACAGTATAAAAATCCTTGTTTTACAGATAATAACAATACAATTTGTAAAGCAAGGAGTTTTTTATATATGAAAGCAACAGGTATTGTTAGAAGAATTGATGAACTTGGAAGAATAGTCATACCAAAGGAAATACGCCGCACTCTGCGCCTGCGTGAAGGAGATCCGGTAGAAATTTACACGGGAGAAAACGGTGAAATAGTATTAAGAAAACACTCCGTGATGAGTGATTTAAATGAATTTGCATTACAGTTTGCGGATAGTCTTGCCAAAACTGCCGGGTATCCAACTTGCATTACAGATAGAGATTCTGTGGTGGCTGTTTCAGGTGTATCAAAAAAGGATTTTAACGGCAAAAGAATTACAAGACAATTAGAACAAGCGATGGAAGATCGTACTACATTCATTGCCCCTGACAGGCGTACCGATTTCTTCCCTATTTTAGAAGATATAAACGGAGATAAAATGATGTCTTTTGTGGGTACCCCAATAATTTCTCACGGAGATCCGGTAGGTTCTGTAATTATGTTTTCCCCGGACACACGCAAAGCAATTGGCGATACAGAAGTAAAACTTACTCAGTCTGCAGCTGCAATAATAGGCAAACAACTCGAACAATAAAAGTGCAAAAAAGGGGCTGTAAAAAACAGCCCCTTTTGGCATACATAGAATTTATATTAAACTCATGAAAGAAGTGCAAATAAAGTATTAATCTCTGCCTCTGTAAGAACTTTTGTGGGAGCCTTAATCTCAGAAATTTCTTTTACTGCACAATTTACCTCAAAAACAATTGCAACTTGTGAAATAGCAGGTTCAGACTCTTCCTCGTAATCTTCCCATTCATCGTATTCAATTTTCTCCTCGTTAGTTTCCTCTGTTGCAAGTCCGTCTAAGAGAATATCAATAAGGAATGTAGCTGTAGTATCATTTGCTCCCATAGTAATATTCAAATGTGTATCTCCGATTTCACTTACAAAAGAATCAAGTGATTCGCTAAGTTCTGTTTCGTTCAGCATCTCTTCTAATTCTTTTTTTACTTCTTCTTTATCATAGCCTGATGTCATACTTTCTTTCATTTCTTCATCAAACTTATCAGAATTTTTGATTGCTTGCATCACCAAATCAATTAAATCTGCACCATTAGCACGTGCTACACCTGCTAAAGCCAAAGCAAATCCTTTTATATTCGTTTTATCTAATTTAATTGATATATGGTCTTCTTGCTTAGAAAGAACCTTGTTGCTTTCCATTATATTCGAAATCTGATTAAGCATTGAATTAAGAGTTGTCTCAGGGATTGCTGTTTTTATTACTTCTATTACATCCATAATCTGTTGCATTGTTTCTTCATCAATGCCTGCAATTCCACCTAATGAAACAGCCGAATCTTCAGCAAAAAAATCACCTTCATCAGACCATTCTATATCGCCTGCAAAGTCTTCGTTCGGCATTTGCTGCGCCATCATATTCTGAATATACTCAACAAATGATACGAGTTCTATGTAATCATTTTCACAAGGCCAAGCGAGCTCTACACCGGCAAAAGATATGAAAAAGTTAAAGACGCTCTTTACATTGATGTAAGCCTTTTCTTCAACAACAATAATATCAGATACTTCACGTTCAGCCAATTTCAATTTAAGATCTGCAGCGGAATCGCTGATATTTCCTTTAATATTCAAAGGAATCTCATAAAGTCCGTTAGAATTCTTGCTTAACAAACCATTAACCTGTGCAAGGAAATCACTTTCTGTAAATGTTTCATCAAAAACAGGCTTAACTGCCACAGACAGCTTTATATCAATTTCTGAACCTTTTGCTAATTTAGAAACAGTTTCTGAAATTTCATTAAAAGACATAACTTCTGTCTTTTCACTTGACGCAACATCTTTATTGCCTTCATTTTTGCTATCCTTTTTGTCTTCTCCGCAACCTGCAAAGCAACCGATTGCCAAGGCCAAAACCAAAATCAAAGCGAAAATTCTTTTCATATAATCACTCCTCAATAAAAATACTGCATATCATATATGCACTGAGATTATACCCCAAATATATTCTTTTGACAATAAAAATATAAAAACAAATACGACTCTAACCTTACGGTGAGAGTCGTATTAAATAAACTACATGTTACTTAACTTTTAATTAATTAAAAAGCTCTTTTCTTAGAAAGAATTGTAACAACAAGAGCTGCTGCCGCAATAAGAATTACAAAAGGAAGCACATCTCCTGTAGGAACATCAGAACCTGCAGTATAAACCAATTTAGCTGCGCTAACAGCAATTTGGTGACCGAATTCATCTTTTGCAACAAAGATTTCACCATTGTAATCAGAGTCAATCTCGATAACAACATCTTGTGAACTGCTTGCCCAGTTGCTGCTTGAAGCAGTAAGACGAGCTTTACCGATTACATTGCCTGATGCATCTTTAATATAAACATCATGGTCTCCAAGAGGAGCTGATTTATCTGCACCATATGATAATACTATTTTCTTGCATCCTTTAAGATTATGAGTGCCAAGTGATAATTCTTTGCTAACGATAAGAACTTTGTCTTCGTATCCTGCTGCTTTAAACTCTGATGCATCAGGAAGAGCATTTATATCGATTTCTACATCTTTATCAGGTGTGCCGGGCTCAGAAGGATCTGCGGGATCAGAAGGCTCAGAAGGATCTGCGGGATCAGAAGGATCTGCAGGGCCATCAGGCTCAGTTGAGCCAGTATAAGTATAAGAAATTGTATTTGCTA
This sequence comes from Clostridia bacterium, assembly GCA_017522515.1. The sequence continues at coordinate 59,654 of JAFWZH010000235.1, read as the reverse complement.
TATAATTATCATATCCTGCTACTGATGCATCTTCACCGTATGTTATCTCGCTGTTTGTACCTGCAGTAATAACTTCTGTCAAAGCTTTTGTGCACTCATTTCTGCGAAGAATAAGATCGTTTGTGAATGTAATATCGCCTGACAATGTTAAAGTCTTATCATTGTTTCTGAATTCGATAGCACATGTACGATCTTCAGCTGCGCTGTATGTGCCTGCAAAAGTACCGCCTTTAACAGTGATTGTTGCACTGTTGCCGTTTTGAGAAACATCAATACCTGCTTTTTTTGCATAAAGTGTACAATCCTCAACAACAGTTGTTCCGCCATTTACGAAAAGTGCATCTCCGCCGCTGTTGTCAGAAACAATTGTAACACCCTTTGCTGTAAGCTTACCGCTGTTTACTTCGATTGCATCGTTTTGTGTAACGATAATTTTACCGCCGCCAACGGAGTCGATGATTGTAACATCCGCACCGTTTACGTTAAGTGCAAGACCTGATGTATTGCTCCATGTGCATCCTGCAAGGTCAATAACGTATGTTCCGGAAGAAGCAATCAATGTACCTTTAATATCCTGTGTTAACTTTGTCTCACCCGCTTTAATAGCACTTGCAGTTGTTATAACAGAAGAAACGCCTGTGTCAGTCGTGAGCTTAACACCTGTAATCCAAGAGCCATTAGGACCGGACAACAATTTGAATGAATAAGTATCACTTGTTGATGTAACTGCACTTATATCAATATAGCCAATAATCTCTGAGCTCCAACCGCCTGAACCTTCTGTCTCTAAAATACCAACTTGTTCGTTTGCACCGTTAAGAAGTTCAATGTCTGCCACGCTGTCACCGGGTTGAACACCGTTTCTGTAAGTAACAACCATCATGTTATATCCGCTAAGGTCAAGTGTTCCAAGAGAATAGTCACCTGATTGACCGCCTGTAGCAAAGTGGAATCCTACTACATCATTAATTCCTGCAGCAGGGAAATTGTATGTGTCTAAAGTTGACAAATCAATAACTTGCTCAGCTGCACTTACCGGAACAATGAACAGTGATACCATAACCGCAATAGCGATTACCAATGAAATTACTTTTTTCATTTCCATACCTCCAATAAATTTTTTATACTCATAACATATTATATTTCCTTTTACAAGTATACTGCTTTAATTTTAACTGATTTATCTTTTCAATGCAAGTATTTTTTGCCGGTAAAAATTACCTTTTGTGCAAATTGTAATATATTCCCTTTTTTTCCAACAACTCCGAATGAGTCCCTCTTTCTACAATACCGTCTGCAGTAAGCACCAATATTTCCGCCGCATTTTGCACAGTAGTAAGTCTGTGAGCAATCGTAAAAGTAGTGCGCCCCTTCGCCAGACGTTCCAGCGACTCCTGAACAATTTTTTCACTCTCATTATCAAGAGCCGAAGTTGCCTCGTCAAGAATCAATATAGGCGGATTTTTCAAAAAAACACGCGCAATACTGATACGCTGCTTCTGCCCTCCCGAAAGCTTTACACCGCGTTCTCCAACATACGTATCATAACCTTGCGGAAGTTTTTCGATAAACTCAGCAGCACCTGCCATTTCTGCCGCCTTTTTAATTTCCTCTAAAGATGCGCCGGGCTTGCCATAGGAAATGTTTTCCATAACGCTTCCTGAAAACAAATATACATCCTGCTGAACAATACCAATATTCTCTCTGAGTGATTTCAGCGTAATATCCTTTATACTCTTACCATCAATTAAAATATCGCCCGAATTAAGCTCGTAAAACCTTGGTATCAAGCTGCACATTGTGGTTTTGCCCCCTCCTGAAGGTCCTACAAGCGCAACACTGCTGCCCTTTTCTACTTTGAGGTTGATGTCTGATAATACGGAATTCTCATCGTAGCCAAAAGTAACGTTTTTAAATTCAATGTCGCCCTTTACATCAGTAAGCGCCTGTGCATCCTTCGAGTCAGTGATGTCCGGCTTAATGTCCATAATCTCTGCAAAGCGCTCAATTCCCGTCATTCCGCGCTGAAATTGTTCCATAAATTCAATGATTCGTCTTACAGAAGCCAGCAAGGTTGAAACATACAGTAAGTATGCAACATAATCACCGGGCTTGATGTAACCCTTTATCATAAATACGGCACCTACCATAACTACAAGTATGTACATTATTCCGTCAAACACTCGTGTGGTTGTGCTGAAAGCGCCCATATATTTATATGCTTTTGCTTTTACATTAAAGAACAATTTATTGCCTTGTGCAAATTTTTCTTCTTCTATCTTTTCGTTAGCAAAAGATTTTACAACACGTATGCCTAAAAGACTATCCTCGACTTTAGCATTTAGTTCTCCGCACTGTGCTCTTTGTTCTTGAAAAGCCTCTTTCATTTTTTTACGCACTTTTGATGTGACCACAAACATAAGAGGCAAAACGGCAAACATTATAAGCGTAAGCCATACGTTTACATTTAGCAAAATAATAAATGATACTGCAATTTTTATGCCGGCAATAAAAAACTCTTCGGGACAATGGTGCGAAAATTCAGTAATATCGAATAAATCCGTTGTAATACGAGACATTATCTGTCCTACTTTTGCGCTGTCATAATATGTAAAAGACAGCTTTTGCAAATGATTGAACATATCGCGCCTCATATCTGTTTCTATTTTTGTTCCCATTATATGACCGTAAGAAGCCATATAATAATTTGCCGCCGCATCTATTATACGCAAAGCGATATACGTGCCGCCAAGTGTAAGAATTATTCTTACTGTCAATAGGCTTACATCTTCAATGGCTGTATTTGTAAAATACTTAATTATCAGCGGCAATACCAGCTCACAAATCGTAGTCAAACCTGCACAAAACAGGTCAAAAATCATTGATTTCCAATACTTTTTATAATAAGGCATAGTACGCTTTACTAAGTTTCTCGTTCTCATAAAAACCTCTTAATTTATGCTAAAAATCTCTTTAACTCATATAAAACGAGGCTTTTCAATTCAAAAACATCGCCTTCGTTAAGGATTGTAACATCGGCAATATCTTCGTATTCCCTATTAGTCATTTGAGCAGAAATTCTTGCTTCTGCTTCTTTTTCTGTTATGCCCATTCTTTTTACAAGCCTTGCTACTCTAAGGTCATTGTTTGCAACAACTGCCCAAATGCAATTGGCTGTATCAAAAAAGCCTTCTTCTATCGGAATCGGCACATCCAACACAACAAACGGAATATTACCTTCTTCTTCGTACTTTGCTATTCTTCTTTTTATTTCCTGTGAAACTCTGCTATGTACTATATCGTTTAAAGCTCGTCTTTTTGATATATCAGAAAAAACAATTGCACCAAGCTTTTTGCGGTCAATACCACCCTCAGGTAATATTATTTCACTACCGAAAAAATCACGAATTTCATCATAAACCACTTCTCCCGGTTCTTGTAATTTTCTGGTTATTTTGTCTGCATCAATTATTTTGCCGCCTTGTTCTTTTAAAATTCGGCAAACCACAGATTTACCGCAACCGGTTCCGCCTGTAACACCTAAAACTCTCATAAAAACATCTCCATAAATTATTTACACTCGTACCAACTGTCTGCAGAATGAACATCTACCTTAAGAGGTACTGCAAGCTCAAATGCGTTTTGCATACATTCCGTAAGAATCTCAACAACATCTTGCTGTTCTGTTTTTAATGCATCAATCAAAAGTTCATCGTGAACCTGTAAAATCAATTTTGACTTATATCCACCTTTTTCCAAGGCTTCAAAGGTGCGAATCATTGCGATTTTAATGATATCAGCAGCAGTACCTTGTATCGGCATATTCATTGCTACTCTTTCGCCGAACTGTCGAATCATGTATTTGGGCGAAGTAAGCTCCGGTAAATATCTTCTGCGGCCCAATAAAGTTTCCGCATAACCTTTTTCTTTTGCTTTTGATACAAGTTCCTTTATAAAAGCTTCAATTCCCGGATACTGTTTAAAATAGCTTGCAATGTATTTTTTTGCTTCATAAACGGGGATTCCCAAGTCTCGTGCAAGTCCGAAGTCGCTAATACCATACACTATGCCGAAATTCACCGCTTTTGCACTGCTTCTCATTTGAGGTGTGACCATTTCCGGCGGAATACCGTTTACTTGTGCCGCTGTTATGGTGTGTATATCCAAATCTTCCTTAAATGCCTTGCACATGGCTTCATCTTGTGACATATGTGCCAGCACTCGCAGCTCAATCTGAGAATAGTCTGCATCTATAAGAATGTGATTATCATCTGCAGGCAGGAAGGCTTTGCGTATTAATTTCCCAAGTTCTGTTCTCACAGGAATATTCTGTAAATTCGGTTCTGTACTGCTTAATCTTCCCGTTGCTGTTACAGTCTGGTTAAAGCATGAATAAACACGTTGTGTTTTGGGATTAATGACATTTAAAAGCCCGTCTATATATGTGGATTTCAGTTTTGTGTTTTGTCTGTATTCCATTATAAGCGGTATTATGGGATGCTCTAAAGCCAATGACTCCAAAACTTCCTGTCCTGTGGAATATCCGCTTTTTGTCTTCTTTCCTGTCTTTAAGCCTAATTCTTCAAACAAAACCGTTCCAAGCTGCTTTGGTGAATTAATATTAAATTCATGTCCGCTTAGTGCAAAAATATTTTTCTTGTCATTTTCTATTGTTTCATCAATTTCTGCGCCCTGTTCTGTAAGAATCTTGCTGTCAACTCTAAAACCCTGCTTTTCTATATCTGCCAAAACATTAATCAGCGGTATTTCAACTTCATCATACAGCTTTTTCATGCCATCTTTTTTTAACTTTTCTTCTGCGCACTCAGCCATCACTTTTAGAATGTTTACGTTTAAGGGCATCTGCTTACCTGTTAAAAATCTGCACACATCTTCTATATTGTCTGACTTTCTTGTAGAATCCAAAAGGTATGCAGCTACAGATAAATCATGTGTAATATTTTGAATCCTTATGCCTTGTTTCAGCAGGTACAAAGCAAAAGACTTAGCTTCAAACATTACTTTTCCCACATTAGAATTCTCAAAAAGCTCTTTTATTTGCGGCTCTATTTCTTTTTTGCTTCTGTATATGACATTTTCTTCTCCGTATGACAAATCAAACTCTGCAGAGCCTTCTGAATAACCTTTTACAAAAATATACAATTTTTCCTTTACATTGTTTAAGAATTCTTCGCAACTTATTTCTTTTACATTCTCTTCATTGTTTTTTTCATCTGCCAATACAGAAAAGAGAGAAAGCATTCCGTCTGATTCCTGCACATCAGAAAAAGCCTCTGTGGGACTTTCTTGTAAGATTCCCATATTTACTAATTTTTTCTTTATTGCTTTAAATTCAAGTCTATCCATCATTTCATTTAAGGACACTTGATTTACTTTTCCCGTGAGCATATTTTCAATTGGCATATCACAAGGAACAAACCGTTCAATCTTACCAAGCCATTGACTTAAATACGCGAGATCTTTATTATTAGACAATTTTTCTTTTAAGGCAGCCTTTGTAATACTCTCAATATTAGCATAAACACCATCAAGGCTCTCGTACTGTGATATAAGTGCAGCGGCAGTTTTTTCTCCAACTCCGGGAACACCGGGAATATTGTCTGAAGAGTCTCCCATAAGCGCCTTTAAATCTATAAGCTGTGATGGTAATACACCGTATTTTTCTTTAACTGCTGCTATATCGTACTCGTCTGTATGCGGTTTACCTTTTTGTGTAGAACAAAGAAGCACGTGTACATTTTCGTTAACAAGCTGAAGAGAATCTCTGTCTCCCGTCATAATGTAGCATTTCAAATTTTCTTCTGTAGCACGTCTTGCATAAGTTCCGAGTAAATCATCTGCTTCATAACCGGGAAGTTCAAGTCTTGCAATACCCATTGCGTCCATAAGTTCTTTTGCCACAGGAAACTGTTCCGCAAGTTCGTGAGGCATGGTATGACGTCCTGCTTTATATTCTGCATACTTTTCGTGACGGAATGTGGGAGCTTTCACATCAAAAGCAACAGCGGAATATTCGGGATTAAGCTCTTCAATTTGCTTAAGATACATATTCATAAAGCCAAAGAGCGCACCTGTATACATGCCCTCAGCATTTTTTAAATAACTGCTTTGAGTTCCGTAAAAGGCTCTGTTCAATATACTGTTACCGTCAATTAATAATATCTTTTTCATAAAACACAAACCTCATTTTATGATTCTTTTGAATATTTTTCTTTAATAAAACCAATTATTGCAAAGATAATATAGGCTGCAAGATTTGTAATCACAATACACGCACTTGCAGGCACATCAAGCAAAAAGGAAGAAATAATTCCCACTATTATGCACACGACACCCACGACAGACGACGAAATAATTACTTTTTTAAAGGTTTTGCAAATTCTCATTGATGTTAGCGCGGGAAATATTATAAGGCTGGAAATCAATAAGGAGCCTACAAGACGCATTCCCACTACTATAGTGACCGCCGTAAGACATGCCATTATGATGTTATAGGCTGTAGCTTTTGCCCCTGTTGCTCTTGCAAAATTCTCATCAAATACGACTGCAAACATTTTATTGTAAAAAACAAGATACAGCAAAATTACAGCCACTGAAAGACATATACTTAAATACATATCTTGGTTGCTTATGGCATATATGCTGCCGAAAAGATAACTGTTAAGATCAACATTTGTTTCAGATACAGAAACAATAAGTACGCCTATTGCTAAAGCACTTGCGGAAATCATAGCAACTGCTGCATCACCTTTTAATTTTCCTGATTCATTTACACGAAGCAACAAAAATGCAGTTAAAACAACAACGGGTATAGCCACATATAATGGTGTAACATTAAAGGCTGCGGCCAAAGCCAAGGCTCCGAAACCTACATGCGAAAGTCCGTCTCCTATCATGGAATATCTTTTCAGTACAAGGCTCACACCAAGAAGAGATGCACAAAGAGAAATAAGCACTCCTACAAGCAATGCTCTTATCATAAAAGGAAGTTGAAAAATCTGAATGATAAGTGTAAAGTATTCACCCATTACAGTGACACCCTCCTTTTTTACAGCAACCATGGCCGCTTTCTGCCTCATTTTGCGTGAACTGCCTACATGTGTCGCACTCTAAATAATGAGATTTTTCTCCAAAAAAAACATCTTTTTTATGCAGATGCAAAATATGCGTTGCATCGCGAACAGCTCTGTCAATATCATGTGTTATCATGATTACGGTAATACCGTTTTGCCTGTTTAAATCATAAATTATATGATACATTTCTTCTGTTGCAAGCAAATCGAGCCCTGCCACAGGCTCATCTAAAAGCAAAAGTTTTTGTGTTGCACACAAAGCTCTGGCCAGCAAAACTCTTTGTTGCTGACCTCCCGAGAGCTCTCTATAACATTTATGCTTAATATCTGTTATATTGAGACGAGCCATGTTTTCTTCTGCTATTTTTTTATCTTTTGATGAATAAAACGGTCTAAAACCAAGTCTGTTAATTCTACCTGAAAGCACAACTTCCCAAACAGAGGCCGGAAAGTCCTTTTGAATCCCTGTCTGCTGAGGTAAATAACCTATTTCATTTTGTCTTAATCCTTCGCCGTGAGAAATACTTCCCGACTCTACGGATTTCAATCCGAGCAAAGCTTTCATAAGCGTAGTCTTACCGGAGCCATTTTCCCCGATAATACAAAGATAATCGCCTTTATTCACCGAAAAAGACAAATTATCTACTACAATATGATTTTCATATGCCAAACGGACATTTTTGCATTCAACTAACATAACTTAATATTCTATCAGCTGTTTTTAACGGCCGCCCTTTCAACTGAACCTGCAAGATCACTGCATGCATCAAAGCATTTCTCCATATCGTGATAGAATTCTCTCCATTTTTGTACTTCGATAGGATCCTTTTCTGTCTCAAATAAATTTCTTACTGCCGTTCTGTATATCCTATCACCGTCATTTTCATATTCGTATGCTTGACGAATAAGTTCTGTAAGAGTCTTAGACTTTTTAAAGTTTTTGAATTCTGCAATAATCTCTGTGATTTTGTCACAGCAATTGCCAATGAGATCGATAAACTCATGCATATCGGATCTTATTTCTTTTATATTGAACATCCAAAGTCTAAATGCCACATTTTCTATTGCATTCGTCATTTTGTCTATATTTTCTGCAACAGAAAATATATCTTCTCTGTCTATGGGTGTTATAAACGCTTTATTGAGTTCACTTACAATAGTTGCGTGAACTATATCACCTTTATGTTCAATGCTGTGTATTTCTTCTAATCTTGCTTGCAATTCTTCAATGCCGCTGTTTTCTTTGAATTCACTAAATAAAACTTTTAATTTTACAGTAAGCTCACTTGTGAATTTTGCTTCTTCCTGCATAAGTTCAAAAAAATCTACTTCTTTCTTTTTTGCCACGACAAACGTCCTCCTTATAATATTGGAAAAATATCAGAATATTGCCATAAATATTTTTGCCATAATAAATCCTATTAAACCACAACCCGGGAATGTGAGTACCCACGCAAAAACCATTTCTTTTACGACGCTCCAATTCACTGCGGAAATTCGCTTTGCGGCACCAACACCCATTATTGCTGTTGTTTTCGTATGCGTTGTGCTTACCGGAATTCCTGTAAGCGATGCCAAAAGCAAACAAAGCGCACCTGCAATATCTGCAGAAAAGCCTTGGTATTTTTCAAGTTTAATCATATCCATTCCTACGGATTTGATGATTTTATATCCGCCGATTGACGTTCCCAAACTCATTACAACAGAACAAAGAACCATAAGCCAAATGGTCGTATTAAAATTACCCCCTGCAACGTACGAACCGCTTGCGAGCATACTGCCAAGCATAAATACACCCATAAACTTTTGACCATCCTGCGCACCATGCATAAAAGCCATGGCAGCACCGCCAACTATTTGTCCGCCTTTGAAGAAGGAGTCTGTTTTTCTTCTGTCTTTGTGTCTGCATATTATAACAACTATTTTTACTACAAAATAGCCTGCCAAAAAGCCCAATACAGTCGAAAGTAACAGTCCGATAAGAACTTTTACCCATTCTCCCATATTTACTCCGTCTGCACCGCCAAGAGCAATTGCCGCTCCTGTAACGCCTGCAATCAAAGCATGACTTTCACTGGTGGGTATTCCAAACCACCACGCAGCAACAGCCCACAGCACTATAGCAAACAAAGACGCGCACAAGGCAACAAGTGCATTGTGTGCGTCCCCCTTAAAATCTACCATTTTATAAATCGTGTCAGCAACCTTGCTGCTAACCAACGACATAACCAATACTCCGGCAAAGTTCATAACTGCCGCCATGAGAATGGCTGTTTTTGGTCTCATAGAGCCTGTAGAAACAACTGTCGCAATTGCATTGGGAGCATCTGTCCAGCCGTTAACAAGTATAACACCAAGCACCAAAACCACGGTCACAAGAAGTGCCGGACTCTCGGTACATTTTAAAATAAAATCTAATAAATCGTTTAATTCTGCAGTTATTACGCCCAATTTTACACTATCCTTTCTCCCATATCTCCGCCTGCCAATATATGGTAGTGAATATGCGGAACTGATTGTTTTGCATCTTTGCCGCAGTTATTAATAACACGAAAACCTGATTCTGTGATATTTAACTTTCTTGCTATTTCTGCTATTGCAAGCTGAATACCGCCTAAAAAAGCTACATCCTCTTTCTCGAAACCGAGCACACTCGAGATATGCTTTTTAGCTGCAACTACAACATGAATCGGCATCTGAGGATTTATGTCATTAAAAGCTATACAATAATCATCTTCATATACTACTTTTGCCGGTATTTCTCCCTTTATTATTTTGCAAAAGATACAATTATCGTCTAATGCCTGCATTTTTTTCACCTCATAAAAATATGTTTATATAATCTCGCTTATTTTAGAAAGCATTTCATCTATATTCTCAGGCTGTTTTCCACCTGCTTGCGCCATATCGGGACGTCCGCCGCCGCCACCGCCGCACATGCTTGCAGCTTTCTTTACGATATTACCGCAATGAATACCCTTTTCAAGGGCTGATTTTGTAGCCATTGTAACTATAGATGCTTTGCCTCCCAAAGAAGATGCTAAAACAACAACACCAACGTCAAGCTTATTTCTGATATTATCAGCCAAATCACGAAGTGCATTGCCATCAAGCTCATCAAATCTTCCCGTAACAACCTTAACTCCGTTAATTTCCTGTGCCTTAGCAATAACATCGTCAAGATTTGAAACAGCATTTTCGCGTTTGATTTGCTCAAGCTCTTTTTGAAGTGCTTTATATTGTGTATAAAGATTTGTAACTTTATTAACTATATCTGAGTAGTTAGCCTTAAATATCTCCGAAACCTCTTCAAGCACATGCTCTTGTGTTTCGTATACAGCTCTTGCGCCGCCGCCCGTTACGGCCTCAATTCTTCTGACGCCTGCAGCAACTGCACTTTCGTGCAATATCTTAAACATACCGATTGAAGCAGTATTTTTAACGTGTGTTCCGCCACAGAATTCTAAGCTGTAGTCTCCCATTTCAACAACGCGCACGTTGTCTCCGTATTTTTCGCCAAAGAGTGCCATAGCACCAAGTTTTTTTGCTTCTTCTATCGGAAGTACTTGTGTGTTTACAGCATAGTCATGAACAATGGCTTTATTTACAATTTTTTCTACTTCTGCCAATTCTTCTTTTGAAAGAGCCTGCATGTGGTTAAAGTCGAAGCGCAAGCGTTCCGTAGTAACAGAAGAACCTGCCTGATGAACATGCTCTCCCAACACTGTACGAAGTGCTTTTTGAAGAAGATGCGTAGCGCTGTGATTTCTTTCTGTTGCAAGTCTTGTCTGTCTGTTTACAGTCATTGTGGCCTTTGCAGATACACATACGGAGCCATGAACCACTTTTCCCATATGACGCCACTTACCGTCACTCGTTTTGTTTACATTTGAAATAACAACGGCGCCGCCCTCTGTTTCTATTTCTCCTCTGTCTCCTGCTTGTCCGCCGCTTTCAGCATAGAAAGTTGTCTTGTCTGTTACTATTATTACTGAATCTCCTTCGCCGGCCTCTTGCACACTGCTACCATCGGGAAGTAAGATGTAAAGAATTTCTCCTTCTGTTATAAGCTTTTCATATCCCTCAAAGACTGTTGCCGGGCACTCTGACGGTACGGAAATCTCACTGTTCGCCCAAGAACTTTCTCTGTTCTTTATAGCTTCACGCGCCATGGCTTTTTGGGCGCTCATTTCTTTGCGGAAGCCTTCCTCGTCTACGGTATAACCGTAATCTTTCAGAATGTCTTTTGTAAGGTCTATCGGGAAGCCATACGTGTCGTGAAGTTTAAATGCTATTGCGCCTTCAAGAACACCGTCAGCAATTCCTGTATTTTCTTGCATCTTTTTAATATGCTCTGAAAGCATAGACAAACCTTGCTCTATTGTAGATGCAAATCTTTCTTCTTCTATTCTGATAACCTTTTTAATGTAATCTTGTTTTTCTACCAAATTAGGATATGCGCCGCCTGAAAGTTCAATAACAACATCAGCAAGGCCTGCAAGGAAATTACCTTTTATTCCCAGCAATCTGCCGTGGCGTGCCGCACCTCTTAACAAACGTCTAAGAACGTATCCTCTTGCCTCATTAGACGGAACAACGCCATCACTTATCATCATTACCGTACTTCTTATATGGTCTGTAATTACACGGATGGATACGTCTGTCTTCCAATCATCTCCATAAGTTTTACCTGAAAGCTCACATACTGTATCAAGTATTTTTCGCACAGTATCTACTTCAAACAGGTTATCCACATCTTGCATTACGCAAGCAAGTCTTTCAAGTCCCATTCCCGTGTCAATATTAGGATGAGCAAGTCTTTCATAAGTACCGTCTTCTTGACGATCAAATTGTGTAAATACAAGATTCCACACCTCTATAAATCTGTCGCAATCGCAACCAACCTTACAATCCGGTTTGCCGCAACCATACTTTTCTCCTCTGTCATAATGAATCTCAGAGCAAGGTCCGCAAGGGCCTGTACCGTGTTCCCAGAAGTTATCTTCTTTTCCCATTCTAATAACATGGTCTGCAGGAACGCCTATTTCTTTTATCCAAATTTCTTCTGCCTCATCATCCTCAAGATACACGGTAACATAAAGCTTTTCTGCAGGAATTTCCATTACTTCTGTAAAAAATTCCCATGCCCAAGAAATAGCTTCTCTTTTAAAATAATCACCAAAAGAAAAATTACCAAGCATTTCAAAAAAAGTACCATGTCTTGCCGTCTTACCTACATTATCGATATCAGGAGTTCTGATACACTTTTGGCAAGTCGTAACACGTTTTCTCGGAGGCACCTCTGCTCCTGTAAAATAAGGTTTGAGTGGTGCCATACCGCTGTTTATCAAGAGCAAACTGGCGTCGTTATTAGGTACAAGTGAAAAGCTGGGTAATCTTAGATGTCCTTTACTTTCAAAGAACTTCAAATACTTTTCTCTGATAGTATTTAAGCTTAATTTTTCCATTAAAATAAACTCCTTATAAAATATCTTTATTAAAATCACAAAAAATACAGTTGTACTCAATAAGTATATCACTTGCACAAATAATTGTCACCCACAAATTTTCATTTTTACTTTTTGACCGTTCAAAAAGTAAAAATGAAAAAAATAAAAAAAGGGCTGTAAAACAGCCCTAAAAAAATCAAAAATCTAATTTATTCTTAATCAAATTATTTTTTCTTTTTGATAACAATTATAACAACTACTACAACTGCTGCAACTACTACAACTGCTGCAACAATACCAATAATAATACCGGTATAGCTTACCATTGTTGAAGCCCCTGTATCCCCGTCGGCTTTTGCTGTGCTTGTAGAAGGAGCCTTTGTCTTATTAGGTGTTGATGTTGCAGGAGCCTCTGTTTTCTCAGGCTTTTCTGTAGCATCGGGGTCCTCTGTAGCATCCGGATCAACTGTTGCATCAGGATCTGCTGTCGCATCGGATTCCCCTCCTTCTCCGAGTTCAAGGAAAAAGTCCTCGGGAGCAATAAACTCATCAACAATAAAGTTAAAGTAAACCATACGATCCGGTACGGGAACGTAGTTAGGAATATTTGTAAATGCATCGAAATAGTAAACAAAATCATCAAATGAATGAGGTAAACCTGTCTTCATGTGCATATCAATACCTGATGTATGCTTTGAACCCTCATCTAAAATAAGCTCTACACATTCAACATATATAAGGTATTCACCAGCCGGAACAGCCTCATCAAACATACAAAGCATTATGCAGTCACCGGGAGTTGTAAACTCTTTTGAAGTAACAGGTGTTCCTTGTAAAGTTGTTGTGTCATCTTCATTCCAAGTATAAACACTTAACTTAAACTTACAGTGACCTGTGCCACCACCCGGTGTCCACTGCGGTAAAGCAATACCTTTGATTGCCTTTGCTAAATTAGCATGGAGACCATAATATGTATCTTCGCCCAACAAAAGTGCCTTTGTAGCATTGTTTGTGAAACCATCAGTTTCAATAGCTGATACAAACTTATCAAAAGCAGGCTCTGCAGGTATCTCGCCTGCAAAATATGAAATCTTCGGAGCCAAAAGATTTACACCGAGTGTTTCAAAGAATATTGTAATATCCTCGTTGCCGGCTTTCTCAATGGAGATATAAAGAACAGCATTGTTATTATAAAGTTGCTCTTTACCATATCCGCATGCTTTAAAATTGCCTGCGGAATAAACTCTCTCTCCTCCAATATAAGCAGAAATCACGCCTACGCCTGTCTGTGAATATACAGGAACCTCAATTTTATAATTGCCTGCTTTAGCAAAATTAACATTCCATGTAACACAGTCACCTGATTGAGCATTTTTAAGGAAATACGCTTCTACCGGTGTTGCATCAGCAGATGTTTTTACCCACGTTTTTTCACGCTTAACCGTAACGCTGCCGTTATATGTTTTAAGTGTAGCTTTCTCAAGGTCAAGCGTAACTGCACTGCCATCACCGGCAACTGCTATTTCTTCTCCGTCAGCAAAAACCGGAAGTCCGGCAAACAATGCCAACACTAAAGAAAAAGCCAAAACAAAACTAAAAATTTTCTTCATTTTTTTACCTCCTAATAATAACAGATTATTTCTTAATTTAATAACTCTGCATATACTTCATATAGTTTACTTATAAACAGCTAAAAAGTCAATCAAAAACTATTGTTTTCGCCCATGTTTTAAACAAAGGTCTGTACTCGCCTATTAATGAACTTTCACAAGAGAACTGAAAGAACCAAAAAGCATCATCTGTCTTATGCACGGTAACGAAATAATTATACGAAATATTCTCCGGTTTCTTGGAGTATTCAAAATAAACCAAACCATCATCATTTTTTATTTCTGCAGTAACAGATATTGATTTAAGTAAAAAATTAGCATATTCTTCTAAATTAAAGTCCGTTTTTTCACCTTTCTCTTCCAATACAGAAAATTCTTCTTTTGCCACATACACTTGTGCCTCTTCAGAATCATAATATACCATACCATAATATTCTTTGTTCTCCACAAAATCTTCTGTTAAAGTAATTGACATTCCTTTTGAAGAAAACACAACATTTGAAGCTTCACATCCGCTAAAGATAATGACGGATAAAAGCGACAAACAAAAGTAACAAACAACTCTACGCAGACGCATTGTTTTCACTCCTTTTGCCATAAAACTTTTGATAGCAAAACTTCACAACATAGTATGAAATCACTCCGCAAAGCGTTCCTAATACAGCTCCTGCCAATACGTCTGTCGGAAAATGCACATAAAGATATAGTCTTGTAAATGCAATCACTGCAGCAAGAGCCAACGCCCATGAACCCCACTTCTTATTACAGGCAAATATTGCTACAGCAGCAGCAAAAGAAGCAGATGTATGCCCTGACGGGAACGAAAAATCCGAAGGTTTGCTTTTAAGAATAATATCTATTCCTTCTTTTAGATCATACGGTCTGATTCTCGCAACAATAGGTTTAAGCGTTATATTGCAGAATATCAAGCTCAAAATAAGCGCTCCCAATATTGTAATCCCCATTTTTCTTGTTTTTGGTATAATTGCCAAAACTAATCCCAAAGCTATCCACAACCAACCGGCTTCTCCAAGAAAAGTAATTGCCTGCATAATCACGTCCATGGCTTTACACGAGAAAGTTTCTCTTATAAAATCAAGTACAGCAAATTCCCAATCCATGCTTTTCTCCTTTTACGCTTTCTTGCCATTCGTTTTTCCCATGAATTTCTCTACATCTATTATAAAACGTTCGTGAACTCCCTCTCCAATTAAACCGCACTCATCGTAGGCCTTAACATTAAAAACAAGTCTTCTCCTGTCTATTTCAACAAGTTCACTTTCACAGTAAACTTCCATTCCCACGGGAGTCGCTGCTAAATGCTTCACATTCACAATGGTGCCCACGGTAGACTGACCTTTTTCAAGATGTTCAGCGACACTTCTTGACGCTGTAAACTCCATAAGTCCAATCATTGCAGGCGTAGCAAACACCGGTAAATCACCGCTCCCGTAAACCTCCGCTGTATTTGTGTTGTCCACTATCACCTTTTGTTTTCCTGTTATACCTTTTTCTAACATTTTAAACACCTCTTAATTCTAAATATTAAAATATTTTACTGCTTTGCAGTTACTTTAAATACTCTTTCTTTGCCATTATTGTCCATTTCCACAACAAAAGCGTAACTATATGTGCCATCCTCTTTATAAATAATCTGATAGCCATCATAATTGTTCTTTTGGAACGCATAATCCGTCCACTTTCCGCCGGCAAATTCCTGTACCGAAATGCCATTAAGCGAGCGCATTCCGTCGACTATGACGACGATTCTGTTTCTGCCTCCCGAAAGCTTAAACTCTGCTGCGTTATCTACTGCCAGCACCTTCGGAATATACTCATCCTCTACAACGGTTCCTTTAGTTGCGGTAATTTTAATGGGATTAAATACGGAATCCTGCCTTACATACTGAACGTTCTCGTCTGTGGTTTCAATACCGTCGCCCCAAGGAAGCAATATGAAGTCAATATTGATATAGTCGCCTTTTTTAAACATTATATCTTCTTCATTTAAAGATAATTCACCATAATTTAATCCACCGTCAAATCTGTTGCGAAGTACAAAATCTCCGTTCCATTCCTTACCATTTATTTGTATATTATAATCTTTCATGATATAGGCAAAATTCATAATTGCAGTGTCCTTGTTATTTAATCCGTAATAAGAAAAGAAAGGATGTTTTTTGCCAATATTTATGATCTCCTCAAAGGTCTTTGTCTTGTCTATGTCTTTACGAATAACTTCGCCCTTTTCATTTGTATAACTCATCATATCAAAAGATTCGGAGCGCCCGTCAAAGCTAAAGAGTGTAAAGTTTTTCTTTACATCTTTAATGCTTAAATCCTCTAAAAATTCCAGTGACAATGTATAATACGTTCTGTTTTCGTCATTTTGCGGAAATTCAACGTGGCGAAGTGTGTATTTGTATGAGCCGCAATCTGAAATATAACTGTATTCTATATCTGCATAAGTAGGCCCCGCAGAATGAATAACCGTGCCTGTGTATTCCGTACCTTCAATAAGCCCCTTATTCATATAGGACACAAACCTCAATCTGCCTACGGAATTATACTGTGGCTGAGAGTCCCACATGGTACCGCTGCAACCTCTGAAATCGGGAAGCGTCCATAAATCCTTGCCGAAAACATAATACGGTGCAATGCAATTGGACTCTGTAACACCTGTAGATAAATGATAGTATGAAATATGAAATTGTATTGACGAAATCTGTTTTAGAGGATACACTCCCCAATTTTGATACAAATGATGCAAAGAATATTCCAAAGTCTGCCCTGCCGCAATATCAATCGGAACAAAAGAATCTCCGTATCCTGTATCATTGGGATCGTAAAAGGGTTCTTCTTTCTCGCCTGAGAAATTTTTAGAAACCTGCACCGGAATCGGCATAAGTCTGCCTTCTGAATCTGTCACCGTTGCACATTCCAACGCGCCGGACTCTCCCGACATCCACATATAAAGCTTCCTGTTCTGAGAAGATTTATTCTGAATGGTCACGCCTGTTGTGTAATGGTAATCCGGCTTTTTGTAATAAGCTGTACTGAAATCGGTGCCTCTGCAGGTGAATTTGTAGGAACCTCTCATTGTGTCATATTTTATAAATTTGGCATTTACTGTTTTTTCTGATTGAACACCAATTTCCGTGAGTGGATTTCGTTCTTCGTAGGCAGCCGCAATAATTCCGTCGTAATTTTGACTGTCATCATTATATACTCTGCTACCAATGACATTATCTTTGCAAAATTGTCTGACTACAACGAAACCTTCCTCTTCTGTAACAGTTACATTATATCCTACGGAATCCACCGGCATAATAAATCCTATTACACCAACGTCTTTAACAATGACTGCCACATATTCCACAGTTTTATTATCTTGTGCATAGCTGATTTTATATTCAAGCACATTCTCCTTGGGAATTTTCAGCTCAATACCAAATTCTGAAAAATCATAATTTTTCCCATCTGCTTTTTTTACAAGAGTATATTCTTGATGCATTTTATCTGAGTAAGTATGATATGTTTTATCTACCTTATATGATACGGTGTCATTACTTGTCTTCACAGCCTTTACAGATTTAATTTCGAATTCATCTCCAACGGATGCACCCATATCAAAACGTACACCGTTCAAATTCGTCTTGTCAATACCTGACGATGTTAAATCCACAAGGTATGTATGATATTTACCGTCTGAATTTATTTTAAAAGACGCTCTTTGCTCTGCATTAAAGCCTTGTGTACGTCCTGTATAGAAATATAAATCGCCTGCTGTTGTATTGCCGGTAGCTTTCATTTCTATAAGAATTGCATTATATTCCTCTGCCGGAATACTTATATTGTTCACAAAAACGTATGGGTCTACTGTATTTTCTGCTTTAACTTTGAGTGCAGATTTCTTATAAACAGGTTTTGACATTTGATTTGATTCCCAATGGTCACCCAACTTTATTTCGGAAGTCTTTTCATAATCTACATGTGAATTTGTTTTTGCAAATTCCAAGTCACGTATATGTGTCTCGTAATAGTAATATCCTAATCTGGTTGTATTCATTCTACCTTCTTCAAAGGATTCTCCGGCAAAAAACACATCGCCATTTAAGTCTTTAACATAAACGTCAAGGGTATCAGTGGCATAGGCTACACCTTTTGAATTTGATATGGCCGATACTACAAATTTGTCTGCACCGCTAAGTCTATGAATAAGGCTCATAGTAGTGTTTTGCAATGCATAACTTGTTCTCGCTTCATTTGTATAAAAACCTTGTACCCTGTTGGCAATACTATTTGCATAAGCAAATGTTTGCGATAAAGAACTATCTTTGTTCACAGGATAAGAACCGATTTGCGTTCCTTTAATTATTCCCACGTCGTATTTAGGAGTATTGTCAATAGTCGGCGTTATTTTTTGACAAGCCGAAATACCGACACAAAAACCTGCAAGCAATGTAATTGATGCTGCAATAACGGAAATCCTGTTTTTCTTATTTTTGCTCATGTAAATTCACTCCTGTCTGTCCGGACAGTATAACCCAAAATAATTTGTATATCAAGGCAAAGTAATAATGTCCTTAATAATCTCAGAAGCCATAATAAGCCCCTCCGCAGACGGAACAAAAGATACACTTGCAATTACAGGTGTTTGTGAGTCTGCTGTCTTATTAAATTCTTTATATGGACTTTCTGAGGAGAAAACAACCTTTAAATCTGTTATGTTTCTCTTTCTCAATTCTCTGCGCATAACTCTGGCGAGAGGACAATCTTTCGTGTTATAAATATCCGTAACCGTAAAGCCTGTAGGGTCAAGTCTATTTCCTGCTCCCATCGCACAAATAACAGGCACGCCTGCTTTTTTTGCTTTTTCTACTATTAAAAGTTTTGACGAAATCATATCTATTGCATCTGCAACATAATCAAATCCCGAAAAATCAATACAGTCTGCATTTCCCAAAGTATAAAACTCATTGAATACTTCTACTTTGGCATCAGGATTAATATCAAGAATTCTTTGACGTGCAACTTCGCACTTAAACTTTCCTTCTGTGCTGTGAAGTGCTATAAGCTGCCTGTTAATGTTTGATTTGCTGACCACATCGCCATCAAAAAGAGCAAACCGACCTATTCCGGCTCTGGCAAGAGCCTCCACACAGTATGAGCCCACTCCACCTACACCGAAAACAAGCACAGAGGCCTTTTCAAGTCTCTTTACATTTTCACTTCCTATAAGAAGCTCTGTTCTTTCTGTAAAATCAAACATTATTATGCCGCCTATTTAAATAAAAATGGTATCCCGGACGGGAATCGAACCCATATCAACAGAGTCGGAGTCTATTATCGTATCCATTAGACCACCGGGACATAAAAACATTTTTAATATATCAATTTTATAATTGATTGTCAAAATAATATTAAAGCACCAATTTTAAGAGATATGCAATCAGCGGCAATGTAATAATCGATAATAAAGTTGACACAAACACACTGTCTGCTGCCATTTGATAGTCTGAGTCGTATTCCGCCGCAATTGAAACAGTCAAAGTACCAACAGGCATCGCAAGCTGCATGACGGCAACCATCATAACAACATCTGATATCAAGCCTTGTTTTACTGCAACAAGCATAATTAAACCTGCCACCACAGGTATTATTAACTGTTTTTGAAGTGTCAACACAACAGAAAGCATTTTTTTGCCGAAGTTTTTAAATAAACCTTTTGCTCCGGCCATTACAAGTCCTACGAAAATCATAGAAAGCGGACTTGTGGCCTTACCTATCATATCTGCCGTTTGGTATATTACTCCACCTTGAAGTTTGTGATTCCAACCTGTAAATGCAAGTATTAATCCAATAATAAACATAATCATATTCATATTAAAAATATGCTTTAATGCATTGCCAAAGCCTCCGCCCTTATGCTTACCTGCCAAATACACGCCTAAAGTCCAAAGTAAAACGTCATTTCCAATATTAAAAAACAAAGCATATAATACGCCGATATCTCCAAACAGAGCTTGAAACAAAGGAAAAGCAAAAAATATTACATTACCAAAAAGTGCCTGCATACAGTAAACATTTCGCGACTTTTCAGGTATTTTCATGAGTTTGGTAAATGGTCTTGTGATAGCAAAAACCAACAACAAAGTTATCATTGCGATAATCACAAGCCTCAAACCATCAAAATAATTGTCTGCCGAAAAATCGGCAGACAGCATTTTACTTAATATCAATGCAGGCATGGTAATTCTCATTACCAATTTAGATACAATACCACCTGCTTTATCAGGAAGATATCCGGTTTTACCGCTTACAAAACCAACTGCCGCCAAAACAAACAGAATAAGTATTTGTGAAAGAATCGTTCCGGTATCTAAATTCTCTATAGGCATAAATTTACCCCTTTTAAATCAATTATATTATCTCTAACTAAAATCAAGCAAAGAAATTAATATTTGAAACCTTTAACACTCCGTCAATTTCAAGCAGTGCCTGCATTGTCTTATCGTAAACAGGTTGGTCAACGCTGACAAAAGCCTCAGCTTTTGAACCTATTTCTTTACGGCTCCATTGAACTGCAGCAATATTTACACCTCTATCACCCAACACAGTACCAATTTTACCTATAACACCGGGAATGTCTCTGTTTTGAATTGCGAGAACATTGGCTGTTGGCTCAAAGTCAAGCTTATATCCGTAAAATTCTACAATTCTAAGTTCACTCTTTGCAAATACAGTACCGGAAACAGAAAGTGTTTTCTCATCATTTATAAAGCGAACGGTAATAAGGTTTGTATACTTTTCAAGATATGTTGATTTGCTCTCAACCAATGCAATTCCCATTGATTCAAGCATATTCTTCGCATTAACATAGTTTACTCTCGTAGGTACTATAACGCTAAGTAAGCCCTTAGCAACTGATAATGTGTACAATCCTGTGACAACATCTTCCTTGGCCAAGTCACCGCTGTATATTACCTCTATTTTCTTAAGAGGTTTCTTCTCTGTTTGGAAATAAATTCTGCCTAGTGCTTCAGCAAGATCAAGATACGGTTTAATTTCTTCTAAATTACCGCCGCTTACTTGTGGCATATTAACGGCCGGCACCATTTTGCCTTCAAGTGCCTCACCTACAAGTTTTGTTACTGCCGTTCCTACATTGTAATTTGCCTCATCTGTAGATGCTCCAAGGTGAGGTGTTACTATACAGTTATTTAATGTAAGCAAAGGATTTTCATAATCTTGTTCCTCAGGTTTTTTGTTGTAATTCGGCTCAGGATCAAGTACATCAAGTGCTGCGGCTGCAACCTTACCTGACACAAGAGCATCATAAAGTGCCTTTTCGTTTACAAGACCACCTCTTGCTGCATTAACGATACGAACACCGTCTTTACATAAGGCCAACTCTTTTTCTCCTATTATGCCGTATGTTTCCGGAGTTTTTGGTGTGTGCAACGTAATAAGGTCTGCCTGCTTAAGAAGGTCTTCCAATGTTGCACAACGTTCAACACCCATTTGATTAAATTTCTCATCACCGATATATGGGTCATACGCAATTACTCTCATATTTGAACCCATCAATTTTCTGGCAACAATGGAACCGATTCTTCCCAAACCGATTATTCCTGCTGTTTTGCCATCTAATTCATTACCAATAAATTTACCTCTGCGGAAGTCTTTATTCCTTCCTGCTGTTACCGCCTGGATCAAGTTACGGAATATTGCATACGCGTGTGTTACAGCTAATTCTGCAGCTGCCATAATATTGCTCTCAGGTGTATTTACAACGATAATACCTCTTGCAGTAGCTGCTTTAAGATCGATATTATCTACACCATTGCCGGCTCTGCCCACAACTTTAAGGTTAGGAGCCTTTTCCATAAGCTCTTCATTAACCTTTGTTACACTGCGCACAATCAAAGCGTCATAATTACCGATTATCTCAAGAAGATCTTCTCTGCTGATACCGAATTTAACATCAACATCAAAGCCTTTGCTTTTTAAATGTTCTATACCCTCAAGTGCTATACTCTCGGTTACTATAATCTTCATAAATACATCTTCCTCTCAACTAACTAAAAAAGTTATATTTCTTCTTATTATATCGTGTAAGGCTTAAAAAGTAAAACCCAAAATCACAAATCCAGTTCAATTTTTTTATCTGATGGTATGTACATTCTATATGTAACACCTGCGGCATCCATCATTCTTTTAGACGCTTTAACAGAATCTGTATCTGCATACTTATCACACATATATACAACTTCTTTTATGCCTTTTTGAATTATAGATTTTGTGCACTCATTACACGGGAAAAGTGTTGTATAAATTCTTGCTTCTGCAAGTGGACCGCCATTATAATTAAGAATTGCATTCAGCTCTGCATGGCACACATAAATATACTTAGTATCAAGCGGTGCACCATCTCTGTCCCACGGGAAGATATCGTCCGAGCAACCGATAGGCATTCCGTTGTAGCCCAAAGAAAGTATTCTGTTGTCCTTCCCCACTATGCAAGCACCTACGCCGGTGTTAGGATCTTTACTTCTCATAGAGGAAAGCATTGCTATTCCCATAAAATATTCATCCCATTTTAAATAATCTTCTCTCTTCATATAAAACTCCTTAAATACTGACGATTATCGTCTTCTATTGCCTCTTGTAATTAATATCAATCTGAGCAAGCTTGCAAGGGAAGCGGCCAAGGCTGCTACATAAGTCATAGCTGCTGCTGTAAGAACCTTTTTTGTCCCACTTATTTCTTCTTCGGAAAGTCTGCCGCTACTTCTTAATGCTGCAACAGCTCTTCGTGATGCATTGAACTCAACCGGCAATGTTATGAATTGAAATACTGCTGCTGATGCAAAAAGTATGATTCCCAAATTAATCATTAAATCCGAACTCATAAAAATGCCAATAAGAATTACAAACCATGAAATCCCTGAGCAAAAATTTACTACTGGTACAAATGCATTTCGTGCTACAAGTGGAAAATAACTGTTGGCGTGTTGAATCGCATGACCTGCCTCATGGCAAGCTACTCCCAATGCAGAAACAGATCTACCTCCGTAAACCTCTGAGGATAATTTAATTACCTTATTCTTAGGGTCGTAGTGGTCCGTCAGTTCTCCGCCTGTTTCCGTAACCACAACATCCGTTACGCCATGCTCTCTAAGCACTCTTTGTGCCATTTCTGCGCCTGTAACTCCTGCCCCCACATACACGGAGGAGTACTTTTTATACGTAGATCTCATAATCCCTTGAATAATAAGCGATGCTATCATTACGGGAATCACAAGCACAATATACCAATAATCAATATAAAAGTACGGCCACATGCTCTTTTCACCTCTGAAAAATCATTTTTCTTATTGTACCACAAATGCAATATTTTAAGCAATGAATTTAAACGTTATTTTATTTTACACCTTCTCAGAGTAAACGTAATTCATTCTGCCATATGGCGCGGCGTCGCCATCGCAATAAAATGAGTAAATATCCACTTGTCCTTTTTCATTTTTTCTGTAATTATCTGCCCATTTAAATTGAAAGTCTACAAGGTTGTTGCCGATTTCCAATGTTTCTCTCGAAATTGCCAGCATCATTTTATTATATTCTATTTTCATTGCAACAACATCTATCTTTTTCCACTGACCGTCTTCTTGACATTGTGACAAAACAGCTCCTGTCTTTTCAGGTTTTTCAAAATTAACGGCATAGTTATATCCTTTTTTACCATTTCCCAACTTTATAAAAAGCGTCATCCAATTATCATCTGTCGGATTCGTAATTTTTTCTGCTGTTTCTGCGTAAAAGTAAATATTTTTGCTATCTCTGCAAACCTTGAGGCAAGTAAAATCATTTCGTCCTGTATCGTTTACATACTCAAGCTCGCCAAAACCTTTTGCGCACCTTTTAGCTGTGTCACCACTGTAATCTGTATATACAGCAGTTATTTTATCTGAGTCCCATTGAGAAAAACTGCCGTTAATATCAATCGTATTTTCCTCTCCTACGTGAACTCTTGGCAAGGTTCCCTTATAACGTCTTATGTAATTGCAAAGCTGCATATAATAATTATCTCCGAAAACTTCTGCTGCCGGTTCCACATCACGACTGCAATTATATGTGGCGCAATCTACGAACCAAATCGGTTCATCCTTAATAATTCCTGCCGGTTGTCTTTGTGCCACCCATTCATTCCATCCGGTAACAAATACCATTTCAGGGTCCTGCTCTATTGCATATTCCCATTGCTCTGCAAAGTTATAGCCATAAAGAATTGCATCTTCTGCGGTATCATTTTCTCCGTTGTGCCAAGACCTTGTCATATCATTGGCTCCGTACCATGCTGTAGCACTAAATCTGCACGTGTCGGAATGCTGTGCAACGGAAACATTCATTACTTCTTTCCTTCCTTCTCTGCCGTAAACAGACTCCGGTTTGAGCGAGCGATTAAATTCCATCCACGGAAAACCATTATCGCATCTGCCGGCATTTGGCCAGACTGATTCTTTGAATGTGAAATATTCTTTTATTTCTTGACTTGCTTCGGCTTCGATACCTATCATCATTGGCTTACCGTCATGTTTAAACCACAGTTCATCTAACCTTGGATACTTTTTGTGAAGCTCTTCGTTTTTATACAATTTTTTGAAGATATGCTCCATTGTCTGCCCTGATGCTGTATTTGTATAGAAGGACATTTTTGGAACATTTACTCCTTTTTCTAAATATTCATACCAAACGTCTATTATTTGCACCATTCGGTCATCATATGTAGGTCCATTTGTTGTATCAAACACGATAAAATCAACACCGGCATCTGTAAGCATTTGAAGGTGTTTTCTCATAACCCATTCATCTGAGGATTTGTAGTAGCCAAAAAGGGGCTTTCCCCAAAAATGATGTTCTCCTCTTGCTCCGCCTCCCGAAGCGTACCAATTTTCTTCTGATTCTACTGCTTCAGGATGTTCTTGCGTAATTTTGCTAATGTCATAAGGACCTCCTGTGCCGTGTTCTCCTATCCATAGAAAATAGAAAATTCCTACTTTTCTGTCTTTTCTTATATTTGTAACATCATTATCCAAGGGCAAAACTCTTCCTAAATCGTCTTCTGCTGCGAATGAACCGTTTTGTTTCGAATAAGGACCTGTATATTTCCCAACATTCATATATATGACCTCCTGACAAAAGTTTAATTCATTATACACTTTGAGTACTTTATGTCAAATAAAAAGGGGCTGTTTTTTACAGCCCCGAATGTGCAAGAAAGTTTTAGAAAAGGATTTACTAATAAACGCCAACATTGCTAATTGACTATCTCTTTCTTGCTTCTGCATTATATCATACGTTTTTTAACTATACAATACGAACTGTTTCGAAAAAGTCCAAAAAAATGTTATTTCAACCACAAAAATGCAAATTATTAAAATAAAAGTCACATTTTTTTCGCATTTGCGAATTTTCAGTGCGGTATTTTAAACAAAAACAAGCAACCCACAGCGTCGTGCCATGGGTTAATTGAAAAATATTAGAAAAGGAAAAAAAAGAACTCTCTGTAAAAAACACCGCATGTTTTCTACTCTTTTATCAGTTTACCATTGTTTTCCATAAGTGTCAAATTTTATATTAAAAAATGTTCAAATTTCTTCTTTTTATTTCCCGGGAAATCATTTTCGTTATTCTGTATCTGTTATACTAAAACAATCTTATATGTGCAAGGTGGTTATTTTTATGTTTGCTTTTGTTTTTTTGGACTGCGTTTATTTTTTTCTGCTCTTCGTTGCTTCTATGACCGATTTCAAAAAAAGAATCATACCAAATAAAATAAGCTTTTTAATGCTGAATATAGCGATATTTAAAATAATTCTTCAGTGGAATTTCAGTAAAGCATATATATTTTCTGTTTTAGGAGGATTTTTTCTCCCTTTAATTTTCATCGGAATTCCTTTCTTTATCAATAACAGTATGGGAGCCGGCGACTTAAAATTATCAGCATTTTCAGGGTTATTTTTAGGTTTTAGACTTTCTATTATCACTCTTTGCGCATCCTTTTTTTCTTGTGCGCTTTTTGCTATATTCACAGGCATATATAATTTCGCATTAAAAAAGCCGAAAACAAAAACGCTTCCCTTTGCTCCGTTTCTGCTTCTCGGCTCTTTATACGCAATTATATCAAAATATTTCTTTTAAATATCTAAAACAGTACGCTGCGAACTTTCTCAATTTCTCCCATAAGAGATTGAAATTCCTCAGGTTTTATTGATTGTGGCCCATCACACAGCGCATGAACAGGATCGTTATGAACCTCCACCATAATTCCGTCTGCACCTGCCGCAACTGCAGCTAAAGCAAGTGGTCGTACAAGATCAGCTCTTCCCGCCGCATGGCTTGGATCTACAATTACCGGCAAATGAGACATTTTTTTCAACATTGGTATCGCAGAAATATCCAAAGTATTCCTTGTCGCAGTTTCAAAAGTTCTTATACCTCGCTCACATAAAATAACTTTTTCGTTGCCACTTGCCATAATATACTCTGCACTCATTAAAAATTCTTTAAGAGTATTTGCTAATCCTCTTTTAAGCAAAATCACTTTGTCTGTGCGTCCTATTTCTTTAAGCAGCTCGAAATTCTGCATATTACGCGCACCGATTTGTATTACATCCACATGCTCAAAAACATCAATACTGCCTATATCCATTATTTCAGAAACTATTGCCATTCCTGTAATTTGTTTTGCCTGTAACAATAGCTCAATTCCTTTACTGCGAAGGCCTTGAAATGAGTAAGGCGACGTTCTTGGTTTAAAAGCTCCACCGCGAAGCATTGTGGCTCCTGCCTCTTTTACTGCTTTTGCTATACCGCAAATTTGCTCTGTTGACTCTACTGAACACGGACCGGCTATTGCAGCAAAATATCCGCCTCCCAATTTAGCCTTTCCGACCTCTATTACAGTATCATTAGGATGAAATTTTCGATTAGAGCTTTTGTAAGGTTCCTTGACTTTAACAACTTTCTTTACAAAATCCAGACCTTGAACCATCTCTATGTCTACATTCTGTGTTTCTCCTAAAAGTCCAAGTATTGTGCCGTTCTCGCCTTTAAGACTGTGCACTTCAACACCGATACCATTAAGCCACTCCTTTAAAGTTTCCAGTTGTTTAGGATCCGCCTGCTCCTCAACGTAAATTATCATTTTCTACCAATATCCTTCCTATAGAAAGAATCTGTCCATGATATTTTTTCCACGCCATTATATGCTTTTGTTATAGCTTCAGAAAGTGTATCACCCAATGCTGTTATGCCAAGCACTCTGCCACCTGCATTATAAAACTTATCGTTTTCTTTCTTTGTGCCCGCATGATATACTGTCACACCTGTCTTTGCTGCCTCGTCAAGTCCTGAAATCTCATACCCTGACTGATATTTTACAGGGTATCCTCCTGAAGCAATAACAACACAGCAAGCCGCTTCTTTTTTCCATTTTATGTCAATTTCTTCAAGCCTTTCATCAATTACCGCATCAAAAATATCTATTAAGTCAGTATCAAGTCTCGGCAAAACACATTGTGTTTCGGGATCACCAAAACGAGAATTATACTCAACAACCTTCGGTCCGTTTGGAGTAAGCATTAAACCAAAATATATGACACCTTTATATTTTATTCCCTCTGCTGCCAAAGCATCAACTGTAGGCTTAAATATCGTATTCATGCATATATCTGCGATTTCATCTGTATAATTCATACTTGGAGAAAATGCTCCCATACCACCGGTATTCGGTCCTTTATCTCCGTCAAAAGCTCTTTTATGATCCTGGGAAGAAACCATCGGTTTTACTGTTTTACCGTCTGTAAAAGCAAGAACTGTAACTTCCGGGCCTGTCATGAATTCTTCTATAACAACACGACTACCGGACTTACCAAACATTCCACCATCCAACATGCCTTTAACGGCATCGCAAGCAGTATCAAAATCAGGAGCTATAATAACACCTTTGCCTAAAGCCAAGCCATCAGCCTTAATAACAGCAGGATACTGTTGCTGATCTCGTTTTAAATATTCTATGGCCGCTTCACTATCTTCAAATACTTCATATTCTGCTGTCGGAATGTTATATTTTTTCATAAGCGCTTTTGAAAAAACTTTACTTGCCTCAATCTGTGCCGCCTTGGCAACAGGTCCAAAAGCTCTCACACCCGCAGCTTCAAGATCATCTACCATTCCTATACTAAGCGGATCGTCAGGAGCAACCATTACCATATCAATCTTATTATCTACAGCAAATTTAACTGCAGACGCTTTATCAGTTGCTTTAAAAGGTACACATGTCGCATCCTCTGAAATACCACCATTACCGGGGGCACAGTAAAGCTCCGGTTTTTTAGAACTCTCTGCTAACTTTTTTATTATTGCATGTTCGCGACCGCCGCCGCCTATTACCAATATTTTCATAACTAAGGAATCTCCTTTTTACTCTTTTGTTTATTTCTCCATGCTCAATTTTTTGATTGCCTCCGGCAAAATTATATGTTCAGCTTCTTTCATAACACGAGCCTGGAGTACTTCCGGAGTGTCGTCGTCTTGCACATACACTGCCTTTTGAAGAATTATTTTGCCGCCATCCACTTCTCCATTTACAAAATGAACTGTAGCACCGGTCACTTTGACACCATATTTTAAAGCTTCTTCATGCGGAATAAGTCCATAAAAACCCTTTCCGCAGAAAGACGGAATCAAAGACGGGTGTACATTGATAATTCTATTTTCAAATTTTTTAATAAAGTTTTCACTCAAAACAGTAAGAAAACCTGCAAGTACTATTAAATCAACATTTTCCTGTTCAAAATGGTTTGCCAATGCACTGCTGTACTCCTCTGCATTTGCATACGCTTTTCTCGAAATGCATTTTGCGGAAATGCCGTGCTTTTTTGCTCTTTCTAAAGCAAAAACTCCCTCTTTGCTTGATACCACCGATGTAATTATACAATTACTCAAGTATCCATCTTCTATCCTATCAATAATTGCCTGCAGATTTGTGCCTCCACCTGAAACAAGAACTCCAATTCGAAACATACTCGTTCCTCCGTTACAAACACATCTTATCGCACTGTAAGAGTGCCTCTTGTCATGCCATCTTCCGGCAATTTATCTGAAACAATACCAATCTTATATGCATTCTCACCTTTTTCAGCAAGATAATTTATTATTGAATCTGCATCTTTAGCATTAACCGCCATAACCATACCTATACCCATATTAAAAGTATTATACATGTCAATTTCTTCAACATGACCTAATTGCATAAGGGTATTGAATATCGGCAACACCGGCCAACTGCCTCTGTCTATTACGTAGCGAAGATTTTCGTTGCCCATTCTGGGAATATTTTCAAAGAATCCTCCACCTGTAATATGCGCAATGCCTTTTATTTTGAATTTTTCAATAAGATCAAGTGCTGTTTTTACGTATATTTTAGTTGGTTTAAGAAGTTCTTCTCCCATTGTACAGCCCAAACTTTGTACATATTCACCCAGACGCTCTTTTGAAGGATTAATAATTTTTCTCACAAGTGAATAACCATTGCTGTGAACACCAGAAGATGGAAGTCCAATTAACACGTCACCCGGTTTTATTTCGCTACCGTTGATTATCTTGTTTTTTGAAACTGCTCCAACAGCAAAACCGGCAATATCAAATTCGTCTACGCTGTAAAATCCCGGCATTTCTGCAGTTTCGCCGCCAACCAATGAACAGCCTGCCTGCAGGCAACCGTCAGCCACACCTTTTACTATTGTTGCCACTCTCTCAGGAATATTCTTGCCTACTGCTATGTAGTCTAAGAAAAACAATGGTTCTGCGCCGCTGCAAACAATATCATTTACACACATTGCTACACAAT
This sequence comes from Clostridia bacterium, assembly GCA_017522515.1. The sequence continues at coordinate 29,584 of JAFWZH010000235.1, read as the reverse complement.
CTATACCTACTGTGTCATACTTGTCTGTCAAAAAAGAGATTTTGAGCTTTGTACCGACACCATCTGTTCCCGAAATAAGTACAGGTTGCTCAAATTTGCTGAGATCCAATTCAAAAAGCGAACCAAAGCCGCCCAATCCTGTTAAAACTTCTTTTCTAAAAGTCTTGTTTACATGTTCTTTCATAAGGCGTACAGCCTCATAACCTGCCTCTACATCTACTCCTGCATCTTTGTAATTAGCCATTTTTTATTACCTCCTGAAGCTGTGCATTTTTCTTTTCTACTTTTTCTTCAAGCTCCTGCTTATAATCCTTTAATTTATTCTGTAAAACTTTGCTTTTTACTGACATTATTTGTGCTGCTAAAACAGCTGCATTTACACTACCGTTTATTGCGACTGTTGCAACCGGTATACCGGGAGGCATTTGTGCAATAGCAAGAAGCGCGTCCATTCCGTCAAGTGCATCACTTTTAATCGGCACACCGATTACGGGAATTGTTGTATATGCTGCAATTACACCAGGCAAATGTGCTGCTTTGCCTGCTGCCGCTATTATACATGCAAAACCGTTTTTCTTTGCCGACTTCGCAAGTTCACGAGATTTTTCAGGTGTTCTGTGTGCCGAACATACCACACACTCGTATTCTATTTCAAACTTTTTTAATGTGGCCAAACAATCTTTCATAACATTGTAATCGGAATCGCTTCCCATTATTACCAATACTTTCATGGCCTTAGATGTTTTTGAAGTTTTTTTCTCCATAATCAAGACTTGTGCTCCTTAGAATTTTTTAAGAAAATCACTGCAGAATTTACTTTTTTCTGCCATCTGCAACATTTGCAATGATATCAAAGTAACCTCCCTTTGTCAATCAAAACAAGCCCTTTTCCTTGCTTCAATTTGATCGTATTTATGCCTGCTATACCCTGCTATCATTTTCTCAGGTGCACCATTCTCAATTATTTCCCGCAGTAGCCCCTCAATTATAGGCATACTAAAACCCATTGTCACATCAATCAACACTAACTGCCCACCAGTAAAAATATCCATTTCTTCGTATTTTTTTATCTTTTCCTTTTGTTTTTCTCTGTATTCCTCATCATTAAGTTTGCCGAAAAGCTCTACAAAATACACCTTATCCTCAACAAACAATGTAAAATCCGGCAGAACTCCACCGCCAATACTCATTTCATACAAATACGGAATATTCATTTCCCGCAACTTATTTGCAAAAAGACATTCATTTTTCGATCTGACCTCTTCTCCCAAATCAGTGACAATCAGTCCGTTTATTTCATAGATCGAACCGCAACTAAAACTACCATGTTTTTCTGCCTCTATTTTCTTTATTTTCTCATATTCCTTCCTGTTTGCCATTGCTCTTTTAACGGAATCCATTACGGTCGTCATCGTTTCCAGCTTTTCTGTACTTTTTTTATAAGAATTTAGTTCCTTAATGGCACGGTCTAACCGAATGGTCGCATTATTTATTCGCTGTTCTATTTCATTGCGATATACAATACCATCACGAATTTTCCAGTTTGAATCATTTGGATTATGCCTTTTCTTCCCTTTTACAGGCAAGTGAATCTGTCCTTTACCAAAAACATCAATATTCTCATAATGATAATTGTATATTTTAACTGTTCCATCTGACAAAATACGCTTCTGGCGCAGATTTTTTACAATAATATTGCCCTTTTCAAATCTACTTAGATCAATTTGTTGAAGCCTGTACAAGACGCATCCGCATTTCCAAACTGCTGTTTTTTTCTTTTGTCTGTCGGAACAGTGCACATTCATTTTCTTCTCTCCTCCCAAAGCAAGTATCAATTTGCTGTCCTTGTATGTTATCACACGCACATCAGTTCGTCAATATGCTTTTTAAAATAATTTTAATAAATTTCAATATATAAATATTCATTTTTTGCAAAAAAGTAATTCCACAATTCTCCATTTTTTACATATTTCGGAAGCAATTATACACATCCCAACTTACCCTTTTAATTCCATGTAGCATATTCTTTTCATTTTTACTTTAACCCCTCTTAAAAAGTAAAAACGTGTTGTTTTAACATCAAAAAAACCTAATTCAAAAATAAATCCGAATCTTTTTTTAATTTTTACTAAAACCATATCGAAAAAGTAAAAACACGGGAAAGGAAATATTGCAAACAGCAAAAACAGCAAAAACAGCAAAAATAACAAAAATAACAACAAGAAGCAGCTATTTTCCGAAGAAACCTGCAAGGTATAAAAAATAAATTCCGTTGCGTTTCTCACGGCACACTGATATAATAGATACAACTATAAAACAATCGAAACGGAGATCAAATTTATGAAAATAGAAGTTTCAAAAAACTCACTGTCCAACAGGCGTCTTTTTATAAAAAATAAAAAAGAGCTCATTTCTTTTGCCGACTCATATCAATTGGACAAGATTCAACTTATTAATGGTTTTACAGCAAAAAGTATCGAAGAAATTCCCGAAGATATTGTTTCTGTGGGAACTCATGCACTAAGATTAACTTCTGACGGCAACATATCAGAGCCAATGAAATTCAGTTATAGCTTTGATATCCCTCAGGATTTGTCAACAACACCTATGCTCTACTTTGCTTATTCAGCATACGACGGCAAGGATTCCAGCAAATATTTCAGTGATGTAAAAGAAAATAAGTATTTCGTTGAAAAACCGGATCCTCTTTTGGTAAATTGCTCATATATCACTGTTGTCATTCATTCAGGCGCAGCAGAAGCAAAGCGCACAATTCAGCTTACAGATTACGGTTTTAACAGAATTTTTGCAAACTTTGCCGGAGAGCCCATTTTGGGAGAGGTTGACAAAATAACTTTTGAATATGTAATCACAGACCCTGCTCCCGCATGGCAAAAAATTTGTAAATTAGACTCTGTTTTCTGCGGAATGTCTGTAGACTACACTTTTAAAGGCAGCGGTATGGATTGCCTCTTCGCTACGGAATCAGGCAGCGTCATCCACAAAAACGACGTTATCTACTACGATTACGAAGCAAATTCATCTCTCACTTTCCCTGATATGACAGATGCCGCACAGACAATATGCGAAGCATTTCTTCCTATAAAGAATACACTCGTTTTGAGAATCGAGGCAGATAAGAGCGATGAAGATATAAAAGTATACTTTAAAACCGACGAAGAAAACGAATTTTCAGAAGACAAGTCAAAAACTTTTGCTCTAAAAGGTATTAACACCGCGCAAACTGTATACCTTAACATGTCAGACCACCCCAAATACAAAGGCAGACTGACAGGTATCAAAATTAAACCACTTTCTCAAAAAGGCTCAATGAAGATTTACAAACTTGCCTTTGAACAAGAAAAGAAAATAGAACCCATTGCAGGTTATTTTACTTCCTGTACGGCAGATAGCGAAACTGTATATTTCACTTGCGACATCAATCCCGAGTACATCGGCAAAAAAGTTGAAATCTACGAAGTATTCCCTGCTGTAATTCACGAAAACCTTGCCGAATTAGAGTGCGTATGCAGCGCAATTGCAGACAGCAAAGAGCTTAAACTCACAACGAATATGAGAAAAGAGAAAACAACAAGAATTGCTTCTCAATTTATGGGAATAATTCACAACGAAGACGGCACTTACCATAAATTCTATGATAGAACAATCATCTCCAATTGGCGAGACCATTGCGGTGAAAATCCATACGAGTTTGAGCTGCCGGAATATTCCGTATGCGTTACTGACCCTGAGTTTGGTGCAAAAGGCGACGGTTTTACAGATGACACAAAAGCAATACAAGCAGCTATCAACAGAGTGGCAAACCAAGGCGGAGGTACGGTAATCGTGCCCGGAGACAACAGCGAGTACGGCAAACGATATATTGTTACAAATCTTGTACTTCACAGCTATGTTGAATTACATATTGCCGAAAATGCAATTTTATGGCAGGCAGACGATATTTCTTACTACGACGTTCTTCCAAGATTTGGACACAACGTTTCCATGACAGGTGTAAACTGGCCTGCAAACCACACAACAGGAAACATGCCCATGATTTATGCATTCCGTAAGAAAAACGTAAAAATAACAGGTCCCGGAATGCTCCGTATGTGCGACACGGAAAGTGCCAGCGAAGATGGTTATTTTAAATATATCGGCGACAATGTTTGCATTGGTTGCTGCGACAGAATGCACGTATGCCCCGTAGCAATTGTCGATACCGACCATTTCGAAATCAGCGATTTAAAAATCATCCGTTCCAGTGGCGTTTACATTAATATCAACCATAACAAAAACGGCTTTATCGGCAACGTGTTTATGGATGAGTCTAAATGTACCGGTGCAGACGGAATGTGGCCGCTGGGCTCCGATGGCATCAAAATAACAAGAGTAATACTCAATAACAATGACGACGGAATTTGTCTCTCTTCTAACTACAATGATCCAAGAGATGTTTTGTGGGTATTCGCACATCCCGGCAGAGACAGAGGAACTCACAACATTGAACTTTCACATTCAATGTTTAACTGTTATACTTTTACAGCCAGTGCAGTTTCTTTCTGTACTTGGGGAACGGATTCACCGGATCTAGGAAAGCAAGAAGTAAGCGGCATCCATATTTTCGATACGATTTTAGAAGGCCGTCTTGCGATTGGAGGTTGGACAGATAATCCATATTATGGCAAGTCACCCTTTGATGCATCTGAACAAGACGACTTCTCACCTGTTAAAGATGTCCATATTCACGATTGTGAAATGAAGAGTCCTGTAGGCATAAGTCCTTTGAGAATAACAAACTGTCTTAATGACATAGGCTACAGAAGTCCTTCAAACTTTGAATACGGCAACTTCTTAAGGCGTCCTGCAGAGCGCAATGAAGGCTGGGTAACAGGACTTGCAAACTGGTCTTATAACAAACCGGAATGTGTTTCTCAGATAACTTTCTTGGGAGATTCTTGTGCTTGTATCGTTCCTTCTGAGGGCGATCCTTGTAAACTTTATCAAGGTTTGTATTTAGAAAAAGGCAACCATACTTTCGAGTTTGATTACAAGGCAAGCGGTACATTCTATCCGTTTGTAAACGATGCCGCAACAGGTAAATCTGTGGCTAAATCAAAAATAGTTGCTGCCTATGGTGGATACACGAAAGGAAAAGACTGGAAGAAAGGCACACTTTCCTTTAACGTTGCTAAAGACGGTCTGTATCATATCGGTATAGAGTGTAACTATGAAGAAACCATAGGAATGTACTTTACAAATTGTAATATGGTTCATGCTTCGCAAGCTGACGATGTACATCCAACAGAGACCACAGAAGTTCGCGGAGTTTTTCGTGAAGAATAATTAAAATTCTTTGATAGTAAAAACGGAGCTGTTTTTTTCGCAGCTCCGTTTTTTTTATAAAACATTAATTATTATTGGCTGTTTATTTTTTGGTGGCAAGGCTTGCATCACGAATAAATATTGAGCCGATTGAAAATTCAGAATCGCTGTTTGCAACTTTAATTTTGATTATGTGCTCTTTGGAGGCAAGGTTTGAGGCAATTACAGCAGGATTATGCTGTGTTGTAGACTTAGAAACAAATTCTCCTCCATCAATGGAAACTAAATATTCACCGTTAACAAGGCTGCACCACATAGCCACTTCTGTGCCGGTAAAAGAGAAAGCCAACACATCTCCGTCTGACATTCCGAACACGCCTTTTAAAGCACTTTTGGGAGAGTAATTCTTATCTGTAAAAGTCACTCCCACGCCACCCAATTCTGCCGATGCGTCAAGCACTGCTTGAGAGGGCTGTATATATGACCTGTTACCATCAAAAAGGACATCTCCTACCATCGGATATTCCTGTTTGCTCTCTTTTACTTTTGAGAAGTCGGTATTTTTCAAACTATTTTCTAAATACTCTGAAACACAATCAAAGTAAATGCCATATCCCTCATCATTTAAATGAACAACGTCTATTGCATACTTGTTTCTGAATGTTTCAGAAGAATACTCACATTTATTGGCCAGCAACATGCCTACATGTAAGGTAGAAATATCATAAGCCTTCGCCACGTCCTCATGCGCCTGTCCTTGTGTATGGAGTTTTCCTTGCTGATTTTCCTTCATGCAGTCTGCGTCTGTAGTTATAAGCATAATTATGTCCGTTTTCGGCAATGCTTCTTTTATTTCTCTGACTATAGTTTCACATCTCATAAAAGCATCATCATAAGAAGATGCGAAATATCTGTCATTTATTGAATACTCCAAAAAAATCACATCCGGGGCAACGTCTATAACATCAATTTTTAATCTGTATGTTCCTAAAAACGTTCCCGATTCGCCAACTGCTTTATTATGAAATGTAAAGTTCACGTCAGGGAAGTTCTTCTCGAACCAATCGCAAGTGCGACCTCTCCAAGAGTATTTCATTTTATCTGTAGCACCATGTCCCTCCGTAAGTGAACCACCAAAAAACAGCACAGACAATTCTTTGTCCTCTGTCATTTTTTTATTAGCATTTACCAGGTACTGTCTGTAATTGATATAATCGGAATATTCCTTTTTCATATCAGTCATCGCCTCCGTATAATTAATCGGTTTTTCTGTTGGTTCTTCCGGTTGTTCCGGTTTTTGTTTCTGTGCTTGTTTCTCTGTGCAAGAAATCATTGCTATACAAAGTATAATAGAAACAAAAATAATAATCGTTTTTTTGATGTATCTCATTTATATTACCAACTTTCTGCTTTGTTCAGCATGAAACAATGCTTTTTCTGCCAACATGATAACACACTTATGCAAAAAATTTCAACTGCAAATAATCTGTTAAAAATTTAAAATTGCATATTGCAACTAAATTCTTTTTGTTGTATAATATCCAAGTCGCAAGACAAGTCATGCTGGTGTGGCGAAATTGGCAGACGCACATGACTCAAAATCATGCGGAGCGATCCGTGTCGGTTCGAGTCCGACCACCAGCACCAAACACTCAAAAAAGCCCTATGTTTAGGGCTTTTTCTTTTTCTTTACACGAATCATACACGAATTTCGTGTAAACCTAAAATACCCTTCTAAAAAGAAGGGTATTTCAGGAAGAAAGGAAGTGAAAATTTATTATTGAATAGCAAGTAGTTTACACCATGTATTATAACCCACTATTCCGTCACATGCAATTTTTGTTTTTGTTTGGAATTCTTTAACAGCCTTTTCCGTTCCCGGACCAAAGCTACCATCGATATCCATGTCATAAAAACCTAAAGCTTTAAGTAATGTTTGAAGTGTACAGATCAGAGGATTTCCCCTATGCTTTCCTTTTGAAAGTTGTAAAAGCGGGATTAGAACCGAGTCTTCTACAGGCTTAATTTCGGCTTTATCTTTTTTATCCTCTGTCTTAATATATGTTACAGACGGAAGCTTGCCATGTTTTTTCCATGTTCTGCCATATTTTGCCATAGTCAACAGACCTACATTCGTCACTTCGGTAATCTGCACTCCGTTATCCCATTTGGGAGTACACTCTGCTGCAAGTCCGTCTCCTATGTATATTCCGCAATGTCCGTCAGTCCATAAATATTCGCCAATTTCAATGTTTTTAAAATCATCAGACACATTGGTACATTTATCAAGCAAACCATCTTCCGTATAGTCTGTCGAACCATCGTATTTTGCGCCACCATTGACATTTGAAGCATCGCCTGTCCAATCCCAAAAAGTAATGGATTTAACAAAGCAAACGCAATCAAAGCCAAAGTAACCCTGACCTACCAATCCGTAAAGCATTGCTCTTCTCGATGCTGTATACCAATGAGAAAGTTGTTTTGCCTTTTGTTGAATAATGCTGTCAGTTATAGGCTGACCGAACATTCCGTTGGCATAAACAGTCTTATAGTTAATAGCAACTTCTCTGGCTTTATTCGCAAGCTCAATATTCGTCATTCTTGTCAATCCCCTTTTTTCTCAAATTGTTTAATTAATTGATTAGAGTAAACGCTTGCTCCGGCTAATAATATACCTTGTGTTATTGATGTAAAGAGAGCTACAAGCGTCTCCTTGTATGATGTTATATCTGAAGTAGAGAGAACCCACAACGAAGATAAAACAACACCAACCCCACCTAATATCATTGGAATATAACTGTCGGGTATTTTTTTTATCTTTTTAACCCCTGTTCCAATAAAATATAAAACAGGGATCAAGATAAGCAACTCCGGTTTAATAAAATCTTGAAATTCCATTTTTAATCCTCCTATTGATGTGATTTATTATTTAAATATTTCTGCAGCTTTTCGTGCGCTTCGGAAACATTTCCGTTCGCACCAAGCTGCTTCAAACCATCTAAAACAGCAAACAAACAGTAACAAATCATTGCATCTTCTTCTTTGATCGACCGAATCTCCATATCTTGATTTTTTTGTCTTTCAAACCATTTAAATACTTTGCTTATTGTTCCTATAATAAGTATAGCTGCGCTAATTACCGCACCAATTGCCACTATTGTTTCTGTTGTCATTCCCTATTTCTCCTAAAAATTAATTGTTAATAATAAGTAATTTTTATTTCTTTCTTAGCCAAAAATAAACAGCTAAATACGGCGGCATGTTGTTGTGTGGTTGGCTACCACCCGTTTCCTGCGTGTTTCGGTCAACCTTGTAGTCGAGATATTCGTTGGTAGATTCGTCCGTAATATCGCCCGTTTTATTAACCCATGCTGTGGTTTTATAGGAGTGCGAGTGTTTCGGCATTTCTTCAACGGTCAAAGTATGCGCTTCTTCGCCACCTTCATCCCCAACTTCGTATTTGTTGCCTGCACCGAGAAGGAATCTGTCTTTGCCTATTAACTCCCACTCACCGAAACCAAATATCTCAGATGGATTAGTCGCACTCATTGAAATATATATACTATTTACGTCATGTTCTCTCTTGCTTTTTTCAAGCATTAAAAACGCAACTTTTTCAATAGTGACAGAATTCAAGACAAGCGCATTAGCATCTGCACCCGACACTTTTTCTTCTTCTCCAAATCTGCGATACATTTCATTCGTATATTCGTAATTTGCATCAACGTAAAGCCTGTCTTTAGTAATATTAGTACCGACACCGATATTAACTTTTACTGTTTGTCCGTCAGTTCTTATATAGTTCGTGCCTTCTGATATGGTCGAATTGCTGATGTTAAACACATTAATATCTTCTCCGTGTGAATCTCTGAGCGCTATTACATGGTTAGCTCCAACAGCTTCAATGGTGCAACCATCAAAGTAGGCTATTTCGCCATTCGAGGCATCTGTGCCCGATGCTCCAAAATACAATGCCGCAAGTTTCGCATTTGAAAACAAAGTCGAGTCATGAACTCCTGTATAATCGCCACATCTTATAGTTGCATCTTTAACGAATGTCTCTCCTTGACCGTTGTTATAAATGTACATACCACCATGTGAACAAGAATCATAAATGCCTCCACTAATATACGCACTTCCTTCGGTTGATAAGCCAGAATGTGTTCCGCTAACATTTGTATTTGTTGCATACAAGGTTTCATAGTTCATGATACCAATAGCATAACCATTTCTATCCACCGAATTATCAGGCGCATCGGCAAATATAGTTGATTCAATAACATTTGCTCTATCATAATTCGCTATACCATAAGCCGCTTTAGCACTGTCCGTGTCTGCCTTTATTGTGGTGTTTTCTACGTTTAATATGCCTTGGTAGTGATATATAGCTATTGCTCTTTCCAAATTATTCTTTACATCAATATTACAATTTTTGATGTCAAAAACACCATTTGTGTTTTGTAAAAACAATCCTATGAATTGTGAAGAAATGCCGCCGATTACATTAATAGATACATTGTCCATCGTTAATTGATTGCTTGTGCTTCTGAAAAGTCCTGCTGATGGAACACCGCCCGAAATGTCAACAAAAATACTTCCGTTACTTATTTTAATACTTTCAGAAGAAGCTTGGATAAAGGCTGCTGAATGTTCAAAAGACAATGTTTTTCCGTTCAAATCAATATTTACGCTTTTAGTAATATTAATTTGGTTTGTCTCAAGTAAATCCTTAAGCAACAATATTGTCTTCGTTCCACTGGAAGAAAAGACTTCTACGAAAGCTTCTTCATCATCTGCAATTTCATTTTCAAACGATTCTGATTCGACATCCGCTATTGCACTTGACAACGTAGCATAGCGGAATACAAGAGAATCACCCGGATCACCTTTGTCTCCCTTCTCACCTTTGTCTCCTTTTTCTCCCTTATCACCCTTAGCTCCGTCAGCACCTTTTTCGCCTTGAATGCCTTGCTCTCCCTTTTCGCCCGGATCGCCCTTGTCACCCTTTAAAGATTCAAGAAAATCCGCTTCACTGCCTGTATTACCTTGTGAAAGCCATATTTCGTATGCAGACAAACCATCTTTGCCCACACCGCCACTTTGAGCTGTTTCCCACTCAGACCAATTTTGATCTGCAATAGGCAACCTTGAATAAACATTATGACTTCCGCATGGATACCAATACATTCTAATGGAGTCAATGCTGTCAAAAACTCTTGTTACCTCAAGCGTTCCTTGTACAGTGTACTCCTCGTTACTTTCAGGGAGAGTGCTGTCAAACTCAGTGACTGCACATACATGAGTGCCAAATTCTATCCCAAAAGGACTCGTCTTTGATGTTAGGTAGTTCGGAACATGGATTGTATAATCGTCGGCATTTGAATCTATAACTTCTTCTGCTTGGTCAATTAAAGTCTCTAATGTCCCCATAGCCTGAGTCAATGCTGTAAACTCATTTGTAGATTCAATAGCTTCCCCACCATCAAACACAGGTTCGTAATTCACCAAAGAAAAAGAAGGACTATGTATAGGAGTTCTTGAATCCTCGCCATAAACAAGCAATTCGCATTCAATTATTCCCGCCAAAGCAATGGTTTGTGTTGTCAGCTGATACTCAACCACATTATCTTTTACAATGCAATCGTTATACAACACATCGCCATTAGGCTTTTTTGCGTAAAAAACAACTTTGCAATCCGGTTCTATCTCATAAGGCTGTCCGTTTTCCATAAGTATTATATTTAAAACTTTTGCTGTCTTTTTGATTGGTATAGATATGTCAGAAATAATATCGCCTAAGTCTAAGTTGAATGTAACTCTTGAATGCTTCATGCTGTGTTGCCTCCTTCTTTTTGAGCCATAATAGCACAGGGAGAGAGCTATGCTCTCCCCCCCTAAATGATTATTTTTTCCTTGATTCTTTTACCCAATTGTTGCAAGTGCTTATAATGTCATTTGCAGTTCCATAAAGTCCTGTGTCCTTGAGCGCAAATCTGATTCGCCTCATTTCATCGGCATTCTTAGAGTTGTAAGCTTCAATGTACAAAGGCTTCCAATAGGATGTCACAGTACCTTTGACTGAGGATTTGGCTTTTTCCTCTGCATCCTTCTGCTTCAAACTCTCGTCTTCAGCCATGTAATTTTCTGCTTTAACCGCCACTATGTCAGCGATAATCTCTTTGGCAAACTCGGTGTCTCCGCTTTCAAAGGCTGTAGCTATGTCAGATGTGCTGTACATAGACTCCTTTTTCTCGATCTCAGGCTCTTCATTTTCGGAGGCAGAGCCTGTATCTGACCCCTTCTTGATAGCGTTAAATTCAGCGTTGATAGCCTCAACAACTATATCCTGCGAGAAGTTACCTTCAGCAATGATTTCTTTAGCGATGCGGACTCTTTCAGCTACATCTCCGTTATATCCTGCCTCTGCTGCTTCCTTAATTCTTGGATCATTTTCTCTGAGAGCTTTCTTAACCGCAGTCTCGTAAGCAGCGTCATCATCATAACCTTCTCTGAGTATCTTCAGCATTTCTTCGTCTCCGTTAACGATGGCATCATAGAGCTTATTAGGTTTGGATTTCTCCTCACCGGTCATTCCTCTGACGAAAGCTTCGCCAAAACTTCCACCTTCAACATCGCTGAATATTGCATTAACTGCATTATACATCTCTCGACCTGTACGAAGAATGTTTTTAACCGGTAATCCGAACAGAGATGCTATTGCTCCTGAGAAGTCCTCTATCTTTCTCCATGTGGATTTGTTGTCACTAAAGAGTCCGTCAAAGGCATCCTTGATATCTTTAATAACTGCTATGTCAGTTCTCTCAACATCCCAACCCTCAAAGATAGAAATAATATCTTTGACAGCCGGAAGCTGTGTGAGAGGATTTAACTCGCCTGTGAGTCCGTATTTGCCAAGCATCTTATCTGACCAAGCTTCAGCAAATTTCTCCATATAAGTTTTTTCTTCGTCATCATCACGAAGAGCGTAAATTGCAGAGGCAGCAGCCGATGCGGCTATGGTAGATAGGTATACTGCTCCGATAGTCCTTGCTGCTTTTTTCACCGTACCCTTACCGCCTCGCTTGGCTTGAAGGATTGCGTTATGCATCATATTGACGGAAACTGTAGGCTCGCCCATAAATGCTGTAAGCATCTTCACAGAATCGTGTTTGCTCCTCATATAGCCACTTCGTGACAAGGTAGAATCATAAACCTGAGTGTAAACGATAACCTCTGTAAATCGTTTACCTGCAAGATTCAAAAACTCTTCTGAGTTAACATCCATTCCCTTGTTGTTGGCTTTAACTTCTCTCTTAACAGCATCCCAAATAGTACACCATCCAAGAATATCTCCCCAAGCAGCTCCCAACATTGATATATCATCAATCTTTTGCAAAGCTTTATCAACACCTTGCTTTGTGTCATCGTTCAGCCAATTCGTTGCCTGTCTTCCCGCCCCGGCATCGAAGCCACCGATTTCTTTGATGATTGCAATCGGTGCATACTTCTTCAGTTGTTCGTATTGTTTAAGCATATGGACATTGGGTTTGCCTACAAAATACTTAGGATCAATCATCGCTGTTGCTCTGAGAATCGCAGTAGGCTGTTGGACAACAACAGAAGTAGAAGCAGCAACTGCTGTTTTTTTGAATTTGCCAAACATATTCATAAGCGGATTAGAAGCTCCTTTTACAGAAATGCCTCCGTTTAAATCTTGAATAAATTGTGTTAAGTATTCATTTGCCGCCTTTCCATGCCTACTTCCAATTATTGTCGATACGGATTTAGAGCTATCTCCCAACCAAGTGCCATAGTTGTACACCTTATTAAGGTTATCAATCGGAATTACAAACGCATGATATTGACTCATTCTGTTAACATGTGATGCCCATATATCATCAAAGCTATCCAACACTATAGGATTGCTTGCGTTAGGTTTAGTTTCTTTTGTCATTCCATCATTTTTAAGAGATGTTTCTTGAGTTGGTTGATTAGTTTGAAATACGAAGTCTTTTACAGATTTTAAAGGGAAGTACACCTTTTCTTTGAAGATGTCTATGCCCCATATAACTCTTGACACCTCGTTGCCCTTCTCTCCCATATCAGTGAGATAAGATTGCATCTTGTCAACATACTCAATACTTCCCTTTGCAACTTCGGACATCTTGTCTTTTATCTTTGCTAAAGTTTCGGCACTAATCTTGTAACCTTCTTCTTGAGAGCTAATTAAAGATATCACTCCTCCTTTTTTACGAAAAGTTGCATCATCATTAAAAAAGAAGCCTCCAGTTGTCATATGCGATATCGCTTGTTTTCGTTTAGAGTAAGCATATACCGACATCATGTGTTCTAAATTCATTCGCATTACTTTTCCGTCTTCAAGCGTGAATTCGTATATCTTGCTACGATCCCAAGTTTTATATCCATATTTTTTTCTTGCGTTCTTCGCAACGACATTTGCTTCATCAACATCCCTTGCAAATACATTTTGAGCCTCAACCGTATCCCAAAAGAATTTTTTAAGTGTGTTAGAACCTAATGTTTCAAAAGCATAAACAGGAATCATCTCATTCCACATATACTTCCTAACAGTTTCTATTGCTTTCAAGCGTTCTTCTTTCAGTTTCGGCAACCTACTCTCTTCAACCATTACAGCCTCAGCATTAACTCTAAGGTCTTCCAATTTACCTGCTCTCCAAACCTTGTTAGCGTTTCTGACTGTGGTCAGCACCATTCTGTACATATCGTATACAGCATTAAGCTGTTCAAGACTCATATTTCTGATAGGTGTATCACCAACCAAATCACGTACCGATTCAATTTTCTGTTTAACAAGAGTTGCCTCTGTTTTGTAGTAATCAGGGAAATCGATATCTCCCTTCTTACTATTTATAATGTCATCATAAGCCTTTCTTAATGCATCAAGCTTATCTGACAATACATCTCCCTGCTTTTTAATTCTGTCTCTGCTTTCTGTGAGAGAATCAATAACTACGGGATCAGAGGCTTTGGCTATAAGCTTATCATATTTTGCAACACGCTCATCTGCATTAACTGTATCCATATTTATAGTTTTAAGAGCAGACGCAACAGCTTTCTGTAAACCAAGTTTTACATTTTTCTCTTTAGATCCATGAAGCAACAAATTGTTAAGCTCTGATACAACCTTTTTAATCTTATGTCGCATTGCAGTCTTTTCTCTGCCTTCAATAGACTTCTGCCTCGACTCTTGGTATTTAGCCCTGATATCTTTCTCTCTCTGAAGAGATTTTTCCCTTAAGGCTGCTTTTATTTCTTTTATTTCTTGCTTGTGTTTATTCTTCAGCTCAACAATCTTTTTATTATGCGAAGATCTAACTTTTGACAGTTTTTCTTTGTGTTTAGCCTTAAGTTCGTTTATCTTCTTTTGATTTTGATCCGCAACAGTATATAATGTAGACACATCCCAATAACCATCATAAATTTCGGTAAGTACATCCTGTTTTGTCATTTCTGATTGATAATTATAAACTTCCTCATAAAGACTATTAGATAGGTTGTCAAGAATTCCAATCAAAGCAGTAGGCATATCACTTGAAGAAATGTCGCTATCAAATATATTGGGATATTTTTCGTTCATTTCACCCCACCAAGAATCCATAGAAAGTCCATCTTTTGCTATAATAATTTTGCCAAGAGTATACTTTTGGAAATCTTTATAACTTCCTAACACAGCGTTTATTTCTGCTTTTTGAGTTTCATCAAGAGATACCCTTGACTTTCTTATCTCTCTAAGTACGCCAAGTGTATATTCATCTACAACTTTTTCCGTTTGCATATTTTCATAAATCCAATTAATTGCCGGTTGTGCTTTTTCAGTTATATCTTCCCAAGTCACTTCTGTTCCACGAAGAATATATGAATATACATCAGAAAGAAGTTTTGATAATTCTTGAGTATTACCTTTAACATTAAGCTGTTTCATTATCTTTTTAGAGACAGCATCTACAGAAGATTTTTTCAAAATCGTTCCGTTTGTAACTTTTCTTTGCAACGCTACTAATTCCTTAAGAAGTATATTATCTTCTTTAAGAATAGCATTCTCTTTAACAAGTTGCTTTTGAACTTCCTGTCTCGCTTCAAAAGAGTCAGGATCACGGTCGGAGAACCTAATGTCTTTATCAGCACCATCAAACGTGCCAATATTGTCGGTGAAACCCGAAAGGTCTGCAGAATACGTTGCGGATTTTACCTGTCCAGCATTGTCAACTATAGCAAGGATAGCATCATCCGCACTTTTGTCTCTGTTATGAATGATGATACCGTCATAATTTCCGGAAAGATACTTATCATAAATATCTTTGTAGTTCTGATCAAAATAAGATTGAGTAGTATAATATCCTCTTGAATCAAGCACAAAAGGCTTCTGCATACTCAAATAAACTTCACGTACTGTTTCCTTACCTCCTTGTTTTTTCGTTATCTCTCTCTCATGGTCAAATTCGCTGTCAGGATATGCTTTTTTCTTGCTTGTAAAAAACATTAATCCTTCTGATGTATCACCATAATTAGCTCCTGATTTGGAAAGATCAAATTCAAAAAACTCAGAATTAGTACCATGACAAAACCTTCTTGGCTTGCCTTTCTCCAAAAGCAGTTCGCTCGCAAACTTCGGATGAAAATCTTTATCATATTGTTTGACAAGAGCAAACAAGTCGGATATACTGTAAGTAGAGTCTATGTTCGGTCTTGACGAGGAGGAAGTATTTCCAAGTTGTCCACCTATAGGCTCTATTTTTATTGCTTTTAGATTGTATGCTCTTCGAGAAATATTTTCTATCGTGCTGTTGTAGTATTCTTCAATAGCTGTCTTAGCTATATACTTTCTTCCATCATAATCAATAATTGTGTATAATTTATGCAAAAACGCGGTATTCTTCGATTTTTTGTTAGTGTCTGGTTCTGATACTATTGTGTCGAGCAATATAGCATTTCTTAATATTTCTTTTATTGAATTTAATGATTTTACATTAATCTTCGCTCCACCTGTGTGATGTCTTGTATCATCATTGAGAATTTTTCCAGCGTGTATAGTCCAGTTAGTATCAACAACTTTGTAATCTCCGTTAGGAAGAGAAGCCTCAGATATGTCGATTGTTTTCACTTTAACTACTTGCTTTATATCAGCATCATACGCTCTCCAGTCACCAAACCAAGCACGGAAGAAGGGAGATTTCACACCAAGTTCTTTGTAGAACTTATATGCCCACTTTTGCGCCTTTCGTATATCCTCGCTTGTAAAGTCGTTAATACTTACCCTTTCTCCATTATGTGCAGTAATTATTGAACGAAGTGTAGTAATATCGCTCATGTTTATTGGCTTATCATATTCTGCATAGTTTGTTACAGAGTCTCTATCAGAAAAACGAATATCAGGATCAGACGTAGGAGCTTTGTTGTCTATGTTTTTGACTTGCTCAGATGAAAATGTAACATAAGATAAACCTCTGCTCTTGACTTCTTCTCCATAGCCACCAACACCGCCTTCGTCAAGAATAAGTCCATCATAATCATATCCATTTTCCTCAAGAAACTCTTGCAAATCCATACCATCCATCCAATCAGGCAAACCACTTTCCATAAGGTCTGTTCCTGTTCCCCATTGGCGATAGTATTCATTGTAAAAAATATCTCTTTCTGTTTTGTTCCTTGTATCAAAAGGCTTTTTAATGTTCAAATAGACAGCGTATGTATCAGGATTATCTGCAGTTTTCTTAAATCCTAAACTACTTGCTCCTTGACTTTGGTATCTATCTGCATACCATTTGTGTTGTGTAAAGTATGTTCCGCTTTTAAACTTTGTAAAACCGGCATTAGGTGTTCCATGATACATAACAAGCAGATTTCCGTTTTCATCTCTCACTATGGAATCTTTGAAGAACTCCTGTTGCTCTTTTGAAAGTGCGTTGCCATCTGAGTCTCTGTCTGAGAACTTAACATCTTCAATAGAGTTGAGAACAGCAGCTCTGTCCTGTTCGTTGCCGGATTGATATTCTAACACATTGAAAGATTTTGATTTTAATGCAGACTTCAATTCAGCAGAAGAATTGTCAGGTATTATAACTGCTTTAACTTCGTCAAAGCCAACAGCTCTCCGTGGCTTTGCTTCAAAATATTTAGTAGGCATTTGCTGTATGTCTGAAACAAGTTCTATTAAATCGTCTACAACATAATCAGAATATGTTGCCCAACCTTGACACTCTCTACGAATATAATTCGCGATGCCACTCTTTGTCTTGTATTTTGATATCGCTTCAACAAGAACATTCGCAGCATCATCAGTAGCTGTAAAACTATCCTTGTTGTTAGGAAGGCTACTTGCTAACTCAAAGAATCTATCAGCAAAACCTTTTTTTATTTCAGAAAACGCTTCTTTAGATAAACTCTGGAATCGCTTTTCAGCACTATTTTTAATATCAGCTATAGAGGAAATTTCTGTAGTTGATGCCCCAAAAATGTTTCCACCGCCAAAAGCTCCTACTCCTTTTGTGCCTTCTTCCTTCATTGCTTTTATGACATTTTCAAGATTATGCTCATAATGAAGAGCTTCAAAGCTTCTTCTATTGCCGGACGGAGTAAACAAATCCTTGTTGTTGCGGATTCCTTCTTTTGCAATAATGTCAGAAAAGAGTTCTTTTATCCATTTTTCATACTCTCCTTGGTCTACACGCTCGTCAATCATTTGTGTGGCAGCCTTATAATCAACTGTCTGCTGTAAGCCTTCCCTTAAATAGTCAAGAGCCTCCTGTGCATAACTATTTAGTTCACTAAAAGGTAATTCTTCTTTAGGGAGTAACATCTCAAGCCAAGGAGGATTATT
Source organism: Clostridia bacterium (assembly GCA_017522515.1). Next base: position 11,400 of record JAFWZH010000235.1, on the reverse strand, counting down.
TGGATGTCTTTCTTTCACTGCCTCGGATACAGCTTGCCGTATCGCAGGTTCAACAGTATATGCTTCGTCTACACTTCCGTTCAAAGCCTTGAGTAAATCCTCTTTAGAGACTGACTCGGCAACCTTTATTATCTCTTTGTTTGAATGTTGACCAAAATGCGACAACTCCTTTTCAGTCATAGGAAGCTCAATATTATTGCCTTTATCCAAAAGATAGGCATATTTCATTGTATAATTGGTTTTATAGGCAGTAACCATATTGCCTCCATGACGATCCATTGCGTTAGTGAGATTGTCTGAATCCAAATAAGTACTGCCCAAGGCAGTCTGAACTTCAGAAGGAACAAGTTTGTTTATTTTATTTCTAATTTTTTCTTGTGCCTTATCATTTATTTTGTAGTCTACCCTTGGATAAGTCGGAGTCCATGCATCTCCGGAATAGACTTTATTGCTGCGGAAAAACTGAGGATCTATTGTTTCTTTACCAAAAACAAGAGAAATTGTTCCGAAATTTTCATGACCTTCTTTTGCTCTAATAATAGCAATACTCGGCATTGGTAAGCCTCCGAGCTGAAGACTCTTCAAAAGCTTTTCTTCAGAAAGATTATGTACAGCAACCAAATCTTTTGTTTCTTCAACACTTTCACGAAGAGAAAATTTTCCTTGACTGCTTTCGGAGTTTTGTGGTATAGTCTCTTTCGTGACAGAGCTATCGTGCCTACGTGGGGTTTTTTTCCCCTGGTAACTCGATGGCTCTGTTATTTTTGTCGGAACAATATCTACAAGTTCATATAGAACTGCACTTCCATCCTTTTTTGTCGCAACTAAGACATCAGCAATATATCCATTGTTAGCAACTTTATATCTAACATTGCCACGAGCAAACTCAACAATATCGTCTTTTCTTGGGTGTTTCACCTTTTCTCCAACCCATTTATTAGCAGCTTTTAATATATCGTCAGCATTTGCAATTGCTTTAATTTTATCATTATAAGCTTGCCTGTCTGTTTCCAAAAGTTTTCTTGCAGCACTACCAACTCTCCACTCACCGTTTGTCGTTTTATTTATTCTTATCTTTTGTCCTTTTACATCGATAATATTATTAAATTTTTTTAATATCAAATTTATATTTTCAGCTATACTGCGACCATTATTTAAATCCATAGCGTTTTCATCAACTGAAACAAATGTTTTACCAGACTCATCCTTTCTTAATTCATATTTTAATTCTGTATGGTTCAAACTCTCCGCTTCAATCTTTCCGTATGTCTCTCCCGCATCTTCAAGTCCCTCAAACCAAAGCGCTTGGAGCTTGTCTGTCATACCTTTTATATCTTTTACATACTGAGCTTCTTTAGCATCAGGAGAGAAGTTTTTATACAACTTGTTAATTTTGTCGATAAAATCTTTTATAAAGCTCTTAATCTTTTCAAACAAGGTCTTGTCTTTTTGAGCAAGCTTTTCAATAGCGTTGCTGTCTAAGAGCATAGTTGAGCAAGCATCAGCTATTACCTCTTCGTAGGCTGTTCCATAACTTATGCTTCTTCCGTTCTTTTTGGCTTTCGCCATCTGTTCATAAACAAGATCATTGATTTTTATTCCGTTGTCGCTGTATTGCTCAACAACAAAATCAGCCAATACTTTAAACTTCGCAGGAGACCACTTGCGAATGTGGTGAGTAAGCTCGTGAGATAAAGTATAAAGCATTGTTCCTTCACCAAGGTTGCCGGAGTTAATATCAAGATTTATGCTGCCATCGGGATTGTAGAATCCATTAGGTGCAAGCTTAACATTTCCGTTTGAATCCTTGTATACTCTTTTATCTTTGTATGCTCCTTCTTTTGCAATATACGAAGCAAAAAGATTGACATCGTTACCTAACACTTCGGCAATAACTTTAATCCCTTTTATAGACTCTCTTTGAATATCTGTAAGAGAATCTTCAAATTCTTTGCTTAACTCCTTGCCGTCAAAAGTCACTCTACCTTTTTTCTTGGCTTTGTTTTCGCTTTTTTGCGCCTTTTTTTCGTCTATTTCCGCTTGTTCCTTGCTTATTTCTGCTTTTGCTGTTTCTCTGCCAAGATTATAGAGACCTTTGCTCAAATGTTCAGGTATATTTCTAACATCACTATCAAGCATTAACTCAATGTCTTTTGCTCCGGCATAGCCATATCTGTATGCCAAGTTAGAGCCAAGAAGATAGTCTGTCACAGAAATATTATCGGAGGGAATATATCCGTCAATAATTGCATTGGCAATTTCAGTCGGCAAATCCATACTGAGAACAGAGTCATAAAGTACAGCTTCGTTTTCTGTCGCAAAGCTTACATCTTTTGAATCTACTGTTTGACCATCTGCGGTCTTAAATGTCTTGTCTTTTACAGAAGCAATACCAACAATATCCAATTCTTCTCCTGTCTTAGTGCTGAAAGTTCTGCCATTATCAGAAACTCTTGGATTGGCTTCGTTTGCCTTTTCGCCTTCAACCAAAGAAGTATCAATTTCTGCTTCGAAGGCTTCTATTTCGGCTTGCTGTGCAGTATTTTGTGTATCTTGGGTATCCTCTGTGTTGTTTGATTGTTTTTTTGCTTTCTTTTTCTCAGCTTTCTTTACTTCTTTGTCGAGTGCTTGCTTTATCTGATATTCTTCAAGCTGAGACCTAATAGAGTCTAACCCTGCCTGTCTTTGAAGCGCTGTTGTATTTCTTTCGTAAAGCACATCTCTCATAACCTCACCAAGCACAGGATTGTTTTCAAGAGCCGCCTTTTGCTTGGCTGTTAATTCTTCCCCGGCAACAACTCTCTCCATCCAATTTGCAATGGAATTTGCTGAAACAGGATTTATACCTTTTGCTCTTAAAGCTTCTTTAATTTCAGCCTTGTTTTGAGCTGTAATTTCAGCATTAAGCTCATTGAACATTCTTCCAATGGTATATGCTCCTGTATTTTCATTGATTCTTCCTGCAAGCTTATATGCCTCTGAATTAATAGACAGTTTACCTCCTAACTCAGAAAGCTGTTCTGCTGTCACACCTGCTGCTTTAAGCTGTTTGCCTGTCCTATATGTACTAATATTGCCACCAATCGTAGAGCCACCTTCAAGCACACCTGCCGACAACGCACCAAGCAATCCTGAGTAAAGTGCATCTTCACTAATAAAACGAATGTCATTGTCCTCTCCAAATGCAATGTTTTTAAAGAAAGGATCAAGCACTTCTTGAAGGTACTCTTCAGTACCTTCTGAAAGCATGTTACCTCCAAGCTGAATTGCTGTTCTTGCAAAAACATTGTCAATTTTTGATACAGCACTACTTATAGCTTTGCTTGATACTGAACCTCCAAGCTTTCCGATACCGCCCAATAAGAATTGAAGTCCTGCCTCAGAAGCGCCCACTAACGTAGAATATCTGCTTGCTTGCTCTGGGTTGTATCCAAGATTAATCATTTCTGCATAAGCATTACCCTTTGCCGATGCACCCATCAACAACGAGCCTGTCGCTTGTCCCAAAACAGGATTTATCGCTCCTGCTGCTGTAGATGCGAGGATTGATGGCATCATGTTTCCTGTGGTATTGAAAAGGTCATATCCTACCTGACCGATGGATGAGCCAAATACTTCAAAACCATCGTCAGCAAGCTTTTCTCTAATTGCTCCTGATGTATGCTGCAAAGAATTGGTGTTGTAATACTCTTCTTCAGAAAAGATATTTTTAATACCTGTGGAAAACTGATCCACACCTGCAAAAAAGCCAAAGATGTAATCTGCTGCGATGCTTTGGTCATCACCATACTCATCCATGTATTTCCCTGCAGACCTTTGATTCAAAGTCTCCTCAAGAGAAGCTAAATATTGAGATGCTTTCTTCGCATCTTTTACCAACCAATAACTATATATTTTACCTTCTTTTTCCGTCATTAAGTTGTAATGCGTTGAAGCTGCTACATTATTCAATTCTCCTTCGTATTCTTTTGCAAAAGTATATTCATTTTTAACATCCTCCGCAAAAGGTTGCCATCCAAATATGTTCGTTGAGCCTTTTGACTCAAACCATGTGGGATTTTCGATATTTAGTCCCTGCTGTGCAATTTCTTCAAAGTCAGGAGCATTCAACGCATCTGTAGTAAGAGCCTCTGTTTCTTGAAGTTCTTTTGCGCTTGAATATGTTTTGTTAAGCTCTTCTAATTTCTTTTTGATATCAGATGAAGAGCCAAAAACACCCTCCAGCTCTTTTTGTTTTTTGTCAAAAGCATCTAACTCCGCTTTGATAGCATTCAATTCTGTTTGTCCTTCTGCGCTTGGATATTGACTGCTTGAATACATCAAATTGTCATATTGATTTGCAAGCAATGACTTTTGACCTTCAATACTCAAGATGTTATTCAACGCATTAGTTAAATCGGAAATTTCTGTTTTTACAGAATCCAAATCTGTATTTCTAAGTGTTTCTTTTTGCTTTTGTTGTTCTGACCAATCATAAAACTCATCAGCATTTTCAAATCCGGAAAAAAGCTCATTATCATCTGAATATGTCTTTATTATTTTGTCATAGACATTTCCTGCATCGTTTAAATAATTTTGCGTTTTCTGTAGCCAATCTTCCTTAAAATTTGAACCGTAAGAATCTAAAAGATCAATTAATTCTTGTCTTTGCTTCTCTAACCGATCTCTTTCTTTGTTTGCAAATAGCAATTCTACTTGCGTGTTTCTCCTATATTTATCTGAAATATACTTCCCTTCCGAATCAAAAAATCTATCATTGTACGACTGTACAAATTTAGAATTCGAATTTTCATAATTCTTAAGTTGTTCAACAATATACTGAGAAGCTTGGTTTGCTATTTCTCTTTCCCGGAACTGTCTATATTTAGTTGCTGAGTTCGTGTCAGCTTGTTTTTTTAATTTGTATTCTGTAAATTTGCCCATAAAAACCTCTCTTTATTTGTAAGCACCATTGGTCGGATCATTTTGCCAAAATAGCGGAGCAAAGTTTAGGATGTTTGTATACGTCATTTCCAACTCAAAAGCTACCGCCGGATCTAAACCTTGTTCGACAAAAAGAGCGAGCATTGCTGTTAATTGTTCAGGACTTTCTGCTGTCATAAGAGTCTCGTTAATATTAGCTGTGGAAAGATCTGACCAATTATTTTCTTCTTTTTTTCCGTAATTTGACACATCATACCCCAAAGCTTTGAGCTTAGATGTATCGCCCAATTCTGCCGCAAGTTGTGCTTTTTGAAGCGCCTCTTGGCTTAGGTATCTTTCGTCTTCGATTCTTTCTCTGTTCAACTGATGTCTGAAATTCAAATCGTTAGACCAATCCGTATATGCCCTATCGTAAATTTTGTCAGCCTCATCTTGCATCATTGCTAAATCGTTGTAGTGTCTGTTAATTGCATCCATATCTTTTGAATACTCACGTGCATCAAGATCTTGATACATAGCAAGCTGTTGATTCAACGCATTACCTTCGTCTTGGTATTTCTGATATGCAAGCTGGTACAACTCAGGAACTACATCGTTAAGCTGTTGCAAATGAGCTTGATATGCTTGATTGCCCACAGTTGATGCATAAGAGTTTCCGTAGCCGCCTGTAAGAGCCGCAGCCTGTCCCATTGTATCCATCATCGCCATCTTGCCCTGCTGGGTATAATTGTCTTTATATTGCTGATATAAAGCATCACCATTGACATCGTACTTAAATTCTTCTCTGTTTAATATCTTGTTTAAAGTATCGTTTATGCTATCTAAATAAGTACCCTTTATTTGAGGCATTTGTGCTTTTTTCTCGTTTATTGCCGCCATAGCTTGAGTGTATGCATTAGGTGCTTGGAAATCCTCGTATGTAAAGTTATTTTTTGGAGCTTGACTATTTGAAGTCATGCCATTGCTTGTTGCATTATTTTTTGTATTGTTTTGCTCCGGTGTGTTGTTTGTTGCCACACTTGAAATATAATCAGAGATTTGTTTTGGTGCAGCAAGGATGTTTTTTGTTACACTGTTTACCGCCTTTCCCATTTTATTCCAAAAACTTTCTGTTTCTTTTTTTACTGCCATTTTTAATGCCTCCTTGTTTTTTTAGTATCTGCCTTGAACAAAAATGCATGTTTTTATGCGTGTACCTATTGTCCAAGAATAAAAGTTTAGAAATTGATAATATATACTTGTTTTGTTGCCGCTATTTCCAACTTTCGAAGGAATAAACTGCGTAAATGCATCAGCTACGCTTGTAACCTCAGTTGCTTCAAACGGCAACTGAATTTCAAAAACCTCAGACAAATAACCTGCTCCAAGGCTTGTTGGTGCATGTTGAGTTGTTAATTCAAGCAACCCCACAGCTGTAAAAGAACCATCCGAATATTTTGTATAGCTCCAACCGTTTACCTCACCCTTTTCAATTGGAAGGCAAGGAACAGTCTGCCCTTTAAATTTAAATACACCTTTTAAGTTCACAGAAATATCATCTGCAATGCTTATGGTATTTGGTTCTTTGACGTATTCGCCAAAGCCAAGAGACCGAATCATAGCAGCCTTATGCATGAATATGAGTTCGGAAGGCACTGAGTAAAGCTTCGGTGTAGAAGTATTGTCAATATCATCAAAAATATTAAGCCTCACAACATAATTTGTTCTTGCGGACAAGCCAAGAGAAAGCACACCATCAAATTCATCAGACAAGCTCGTTGCATCTAATATTGGCACTTCCTCAGAAAAGTCAGTTCCATCTTCTGCTATAGCATATGTCACAGTACAAGTATTAATATTCTTCGAAGCGTTGTCCGTAATAAGACTATATTTCCTCTTGAGTTTTATATGTAAATAATTTCCGTCTTCAGAAGGATTGCCTTCTGAATCACTTCTCTCACAAACAATTGTCTTTTCGTTTGTTGCCGGGACTATTTGTGGATTTGAATACGGTATTACATCTATCTGCTGTGTATATTCTCTGTAAAAGCCTCTTGAGTCATTGATAAAAAGACTTATAATGCCTGATTCGTTTACAAAATCACTTTCATACGGAGTTTGCGTGTAGCTAACATCTCCAAAAGACATTACAATTGAGCTTACTGTTGCTCCGTATTTAGGCTGTGTAGTCAGTATGTTTGCTTTAATTTTTGATTTGCCTTGAATATATAATCCTTCGAATTTAGATTGCAGCGCATTTTTAGGTTCTATGCTAAAAGTCATTTCGGGAAGCAACTCTTCCGAAGCCAAAACATAAAGCAAAAAATATGATTCGTCTGTTCCAATCAATTGCCCGTTCTCGTATGTGTACAATAAAACCTTTACGCTTGCGTTGGGAGGCATTGTCTTTATTTCTTTTGCCCATGTTTCAACATCAAAAGTATAGCCATCAAACAAGCAAGGTGCTGTTGTATTGGGAGACAATGTGCCGGAAGTCCATTCTGTGTCTCCAAGTTCAAACCTAAAAACATATGTATGTTCTGCTTTGTTAGGCAAATAAATAATGTTACAAGATTCTCCTGTATTAACCGAAGCTGCACTTTTTATCTTTGCACCTACAGATATTTTTTCTAACACTACGTCTCCCATACAGTATATTGCTGTAAGAGAAGACGGAGGCAACGAGCCTTCTGCGCTTATCGTGATTTTTTTTGTTCCGTCAGAGAGATGTTTAACCACTTCAGAGGCTGTCATAGCTAATACCCAATCGTTTTTTATTGACAAAGCAACATTGTTAGATTGGTGTTTTATTCCATTTATAAACAGAGCAAATGTACCTGTTCCTGAAGTAGTGTATCCCGTATTCGTTCTTCTTAAATAAAGCTTTGCTGTTACATTACTCGTTTGACTTACAGAGGATGCTGTAGCTGTCCACTCTATTTTAGATTCAATATTAACATTACTTGTCTTTCCGTTTATTTTTCCCGTAATCATATCGGACTCCATTTCTCGACTATGCTGCCATCTGCTTTCAACAGAAGTACAGTATTTCCCATTCTTAATATGCTGATACGAATTTCTCTTACTTCGATGGTCTTGTCGGCAATCTTCACGCACCAATCATCTTCGTCTGAGGCTGTTCCGTCATACAGATATACACCTTCGGAAGTGTAACGAGCGAATCTTCTGTTCACTTCTTCGCCATTGGTGTAATCTGTTTGTCCTATCTCCATTCCATAAAGATAGTGTCCTGTCTGTTTTGTGGACAAAGCTCCTATCTTTATCCAAGCATCCGTGGATAGTATGGTAGTTGTACCTTCGTTTTTTTGTATGACATCTTCCAAACTACCAACCTTACTGCTCAGCGTTTGAGTGCTTTTCAAGTTGATATCTATTTTTGACGAATTGGCATCAATTTTTGCTTGCGTTTCTTCTTTGTATTCTCCCGTTGGAGATTCAGCAACATATACACCTTCCAAACGTCTACTGATTTCTTCGTAATACGCATTAACAACATCCGCTGAATTAATGATAAGCGATTTGATGCTGTTAAAAGTTGCCTGCGGAGTTTTGCTTGAAGCGCTGTCATTGATGTCTGCAACGCTGTCTTTGGCGATTTCGTTGCGAACCAAAGAAGAATTCGATTCATACACATTTAAACCCCAATTAAGTGTTTCTGCGAGCTGAAAAAGATATCTGCGTATTTGCTGAAGCTGCTCTGCTTCTGTCTTTCCATTTATTTCCGGGAGTCTAATATCTATATTCATCAAACATCACTTCCTTGTTCAATGTGCTGTGTTATTGAATATATTTTAGCTTCGCCTTCACCTACAATTCGGAGGCGCAAGTGGTCGCATCTTTTTGGTTTTATAGGCAAAGTAAAGGTGCGAAGATTTGTTGCTTTCACAGAAACAACTTGCTCCCAATCGCCTTGAGAATCATATTGTATATACATCCTAACTACTGTGTTTAAATCAAGAGACATTCTGACGTTTAAACGATATATATATTTTTTGTTTGGTGTATCTGTACTCAAAACACCCGTTTCAGCAAGCCAAGATACCGGCTTTTTCTCAAGATTACCCTTGCCTAAGACAGTCTTGATTTTTTGCGTTTCTTTGTCGATATAGTAAAGCTCTCCTTGACAGTTGCAGAATTGAACTACTTGTGTGTCATCCTCCTTGTGCCACAGTCCTTTTGCAGAATCAAACACGAAAAGATGATACAAATTTTTATTGTCAGCCATCGATACATAATATTTATTATTTACGACACCTGCCACAGCATTGTGGTATTGCGTATTGCCTAATTTTTGCGACATTTCCACAGGAAGAGAACCGTCATAAGCGCATATGCCTGACCGGGAAAGATAAAATAGCACTTCGTTAACTATTACTAAGCTCTTACTGCTGCCTAACTGAACACCTCTACATGCTGTGGTTTGAATTTGAAAGTTCGAAGGGAACGTGCCATAAACTTTGTGCAGTGAATTTTCCTTGAAGAATAAAGGATATCCCATGTGAGTTATTGCACCTGTAAAATGACCATCTGTTCCAACCGAAGCAACATAGCTGTCTGTAGATAAACCCATGAAACAATTCCAATTTTTAAAATCTCCAAGTTTAGAACAATATATTTCGTTTACAATTTGACCGTTGTTTGCCTGTCCGTATTTGCAACCCCAAAGTCTGTTCCCGGATTCCGTTACAAAGTCCATCTGCGGCATTAATCTTTCGATCTTAATCGGTTCTTGTTGCTCATAATGTATGCTAATTAACCCAACAACCACAATATAATCCTTGGCTTTTTCCCATACAACCATTGTGTTATTAATGTCTTGCAGATCTTCTATTGCAATTCCGGAAATAGTAACTCCATCAAACTTATTGAATTTTTCGCCTATTCCAAGAGATGAAATCTTAATATATGTTGTAGTTACTGCTACCCAAGCTGCATTTGTTTTTGAGAATTGTTTAAGCGTATTTGGTGTCGAGGAAGTATCAATCCACAAATCTAAATTGTTAGGATTTGATGGTTCGCTTGGTTGGGCTGGTATGTTATCAGGATACAAGCTCGCATCAATCTTACACAAATCAAAGTTAACAGTAGACGAAGAAGTAAATGTTTCTTCTATATTTCCTCTGTCCTCAAGTTTTTGCGTATTTATATATTTCTTGTCAGGGAATATTAAGAGATATGCTCCCATAGACACAAGATTTTTTTCAGTTTCTGCGTCTAATTCAAAATCCAGAATTTCTTTGCCATTGTAATACAGTCTGCCTTCATCAACATAATACAAAGCATCTTTATCTATCATACCCAATGGTTTTTTTGTCGGAAATTCATAGTCTCCTCTTTTGGAACGAGGAGAGAGGATGGGATAGTTATCAGAGGTTAAATTACGCATATCGAAGAATTCATTTGAATTTAAGCTCAAATTATGGTTATATCCTCCGAATACATCTATATTTATTTGGGAGGTTTTTACATCTTGCAGGAGTTTGTTGTATACCATGCCATCCTCTCTCCACCTTTCAATAGTAATTTATCTTTGTTTGTTTTGGCATATGTTTTCTGTTGTAATAATTTTCGAAAGCAGTATAAATCTCATTGTATCTGCTTATGCTGTTGTTGTATCTTGCAAATTCGTGATTGTCATAGTCTATTTGAGCTTCAAGCCAAAGGATGTATATGTTTTCAAAAGGTGAAGACACCAAAAGCTCCGCTTTTAGATTTTCTTCGGAATAGCCTTCAAAAACTATATCAGAGCCGCCTTCGTGCGTGTCTATGACCAAAGCTTTAATCTTTCCGTCAAGGTCGTTAAGCCATCTTACCTTATCGGCAATGCTACATGTATTAGGCTTTTGGCTGTCAATCTGTGCGATTACTTCTTCGATAGTTATTTTTCCCATCGTCTTCCTCCGTTATTTAAATATAGGAGAGGAATTTGCCCGTTGTTCTTAACGGAGTAAATGGTGCGGTATGTAACCGGAAGGCATAATGCCTTCCGGTTACTGCTGTTTTTAGGCATTTAATGCTGCCATTTGCAGTTCCATCGGTATCGCCGCTATTGTGGATACTGCCGTTTTGGAGGTTGTGCGCGGCTTTGGTTGGAAGGTGTAATGGATTTCAACGTAGTTTCCGCATTTGCGTGAGAATTTCTCCGCTTTCTCATATACGTCTATGCGGAGGACGAATGCACGAAGGATTTTCGGTGTCAGCTTATCCATATCCACAATTTCCTTTGCGTTCGCAATGAACTCTCTAACGCAAATATCTCGCATATCCATTTCGGCAATTCTTGCCGTGATACTTTCAAGCTCTTGCTTGATTTCCGTCTGCTCCAACTCGTATCCGCACGCCAGCTCATCGTACCGTTCGGGAGTGATGCGACCAACCACTCTGTCCTCATACAGACAGCGGATGATCTTATCAATCTCCTTGACACGACTCTCCAAGCTGCTTTTTTGCCGTTCTGCCATAGCGTAGAATTTCTTT
>JAFWZH010000234.1 GCA_017522515.1 Clostridia bacterium | reverse complement strand
TATTATACTATAATATTTATAAATATTCTGTTGTATTTGCAACAGTAACAGAGATTTTATGAAAAATGTTAGGAGAATAAAATGAACGGTATAAAAGTTATGGATATGCGATGCAATAAGGGTGATAGTGCATTTTTGATAGATGACGGAAAAACAGCAATATTATATGATACAGGTTTTGGCTTTACGGGATTTGAAGTTGCAAAGAATATACAAGCAGTTCTTGGAGAAAGAAAACTTGATTATATTTTTCTTACTCATTCCCATTATGACCATGCTCTCGGAAGTGCGTATATTTTGCGATACTATCCCACAGCAAAGGTTGTAGCAGGATGTTATGCCGCAGATATTTTTCAGCGTGAGGGAGCAAAGCGTATAATGCGTGAAATGGATGCAAAATTTGCTGAGAAATGCGGTGTAAAAGACTATCAATTCCTTGGAGATGAACTGAAAGTTGATATACCTGTCAACGAGGGCGATGTAATACAAGCAGGGGATATGTGTTTTGAAGTAATAGATTTACCCGGTCATACTCGCTGTTCTATTGGTTTTATTTGCAAGGAAAAAGGCTTGCTTTTATCATCTGAAACCCTTGGAGTGTATGACGGAGAAAAAAGAATAGTACCGTCATATCTTGTGAGTTATTCTGATGCTGTTTCGTCAATTGAGAAAGTGAAGAAACTTGATATTAAGCGTATACTTGCACCCCATTATGGTATTCTCAATGAGGAGCAGACAAAATATTTTCTTGACAATATGAAGTCTGCTTCTGAAAATGCGGCACATAATATACTGAAAAGTCTTAAAATCGGAAAAAGCAGCAACGAAATTATATCTGACTTCAAAGCGGAATTCTGGCATGGTTACATCAAGGAGATTTACCCTGAAGATGCAATTGATCTCAATACATCAATTATGATAGAGCTTATCAGAAAAGAATTGATGTGAAAAATTTAGAAGGTGGAAGTATGAACGGTGTAAACAAAACATTATATATCCCTTTGTATGGAAAATCTTACGTCAGCAAAAAGGGATTATTTTTAAAAGATAAAAAAGCTGAACAAATCTGGAAAGCAGAGGGATTTGAGCTGAAAGGCAAATCAAAGTCAAAGTGGCTTGCCTATTATATGGGAATTCGTTCTGCTGTATTTGATGATTGGGTAAAACAACAGATGTTAAAGAAAAAGGATGCAGTTGTTTTGCAAATAGGCTGCGGAATGGATAGACGTGTTCTGCGAGTAGGTACTATGAATCATAAGTGGTATGATATAGATTTTGCGGAAGTTATATCAGAAAGAAAACGATACTATTCGGAAAATGTTGATTATCAGATGCTTGAAGGAGATGCGAGAGATTGCAGCTGGCTGAAAAATATACCGAAGAACAAAACTGCCATTGTAGTTATGGAGGGGGTAAGTATGTACTTGACTCTCAAAGAATTAAAATATTTGACAGCAAAACTGAGCGAACATTTTGAAAGTCTTGCACTTTTAATGGATTGCTATACTGTAAAAGCTGCAAAAATTTCAAAATACAAAAATCCTATTAATGATGTAGGGGTAACTGAGGTTTATGGAATGGATAATCCGAAGTTATTACAGCAAGGGAAATTTGTTTTCGTGAAAGAACATACTATGACACCGACAAGGTACATAAATGAGCTGAAAGGCTGCGAAAAGTTTATTTTCAGAAAATTATATGCAGGAAGCTTTGCTAAGAAATTCTATCGTATGTTTGAATATGCAAAAGCGTAGTATTTCAGTTGAACGGCTTGAAATTTTTTACAGATTACTGAATTTGAATTATCAGAATATAGGAGTTATAAAGATGAGTAACAAAGAACAATTTATTTTGCTTGATGAAACATATTTACCACAAATGGCAGAATTGTTTAAGAAAGCTTTTGGGCGAGAGCCATGGAATGACGATTGGAGCGATGAAAAACAGCTTAAAGAATACATAAAGGAAATATCTCATTCCTACAATGCACTAAATTACGGATTGCTGATTAATGGCGAATTAGCAGCACTTTCGATTGGCATGATTCGTCATTGGTGGGAGGGAACGAATTATAATATTGAGGAATTCTGCGTTTCACCCGATATTCAAGGTCAGGGGATAGGTTCACGATTTATGAATCTGATAGAAGCAGATATACAAAACCGTGGTTTATGCGGAATATTTCTTCAAACAGACAGCGACAAGCCGGCGTTTAATTTTTATTGTAAGAATGGGTTTATTGAGCTTGAATCCCATGTTAGTTTTTACAAGAGGGTGAAAAAATAATTATGAGTATTTTTATTGATAGATGGCTTATTAGTAAACCGGCTGACGCTCCGGATAAAGATGGAAATACGGTATTGATTTCAAAAAAATCATTTGGTCCTCTCGAAATCTGGGAATGGGGATTGAATGCTGATAATGAGCCGTATGAGCTCTATAAATGGCTTGAAAATGACTTTTATGAAGAAGCAAGTTACTGTAAGAATATTACAAAAGAAGAATTGCTTGATGTTATATACAGCTACATTTCCTATTTAGAGCAAAATAACTATCATTCAATTGCGGAACTTTATGATGATGTGATTGAGAAAGT
>JAFWZH010000233.1 GCA_017522515.1 Clostridia bacterium | reverse complement strand
TCGGATAACACGAAGATAATACAAATAATAAACAAGATGTGTGGTTTAGAGTTGAAAAATAAACAACAAAGATATGACTGAATCTGAAGTAAAAGAAAAGTTATCACATCTTCTAAGTCAAGAATACTTAGACTATAGTGCAATTCTATCTTTATCTAGTGAACTCATTAAGTTCGATAAAGATAATGTTCGCTTTTCTGTTGATGCAGGTGTAATTGATAGATTGGGAAGTGAACTTGTTGCCAAACAAGAAACAGCAGTTTCTGAATTAATTAAAAATGCATATGATGCTGATGCAACATATGTAAAATTGGAATTTAAGGATTCAAATGATTTAGGTGGAACATTAACGATATCAGACAATGGCATTGGTATGTCAAGGGATGAATTGATTAATGGCTTTATGCGTATATCTTCTACAACTAAAATTCACCATAAATTTTCACCAGTTTTTAATAGAAGTAGAGCCGGACAAAAAGGTATTGGACGTTTTGCTGTTCAAAGATTAGGAAAGAAGTTATGTATTAGAACACAATCTAAAGATAATCTGTCAATTGCATATGAATTGGAAATTGACTGGGATAGTTATATTAATGATGTAGATTTATTTTCTATAACTAATAAGATAAAAGAAATAGCACCAATGCCCCAGCCTGGAACAATTCTTATTATTGATAATTTAACCGACAAATGGAGCAAGGCCTCAATTAAAAGAATTTACAAGTATATATCAGAAATAATACAACCATTTTCTCTTTCAGAAGAATTGTCAATCAAAGAAGAATTTAAAGTGTCTATATCAAAAATAGACAATGGTATCTCTGAAGAAATACAAGAGAAACAACTAAATGTTTATGATTACGCAACCGCCATATTTGATGGGAAAATAGATGAAACTGGTATTGGTAAAATTCACATCTCAAGTGATAAACTTGATATAGATGAAGAATTTTATATTGGTAATGATTCTAATAATATCAATATTCCTTTTGACAAACTTAGAGGAGTTAAATTTAGAGTGTATTATTTTATATACAAAACAAATTTAATTCCCAAGATGCATGAGACTGCTATTCAAAAATTAGCGTCTCAAGCTGGTGGTATTAAATTGTATCGTAATGGATTTAGGGTCTTACCTTATGGAGAACCTGGAAACGATTGGTTGAAATTAGATGCATCTACACGTCGAAGAACTCTTTTGCCAGTGCATGCCAATATTAATTTCTTTGGATTCGTTGAAATAACAGATGAAAATAATTTATTTCAAGAGACTTCCAGTAGAGAAGGAATTATAGAGAATGAAGCATTTGTTCAATTACAGAACTTCATCTATAGATCTATATTAACAGCTGTTGTACGTATTGCAGAGATACGAAATATTAAAATCGTATCCAACCAAAAAAAATATGACAAAACTCATTATGAAAAAATTGAAATAACGATTAACAATATTGCTACAACTATAGAAGAACTAGACAAATTATGGGATGATGAAATAATTGGAGCTGTTAATACGAAAAAAGCTAAAAAGAAATTTAGTGAAGCAAAGGCTGAATTTTTGAGGTTAAAGAAATTACAGAAAGAAGAAAGGGAAAGAACCTTTCAAGAAAAATCCATGTTAAGGGTGCTTAGTAGTATTGGCTTAACAATTGGGCAATTTATACACGAGATTAAATACTATTTAGTAAATATAAAATCAGATATAAACTTTTTATCAGAGGAACTCAAAGGCAACAATATTGTACATGAACGTCTGCTTACATTAGAACGAAATTTTTCAGAATTTCATACATACACATCATATTTTAATAATATAATGTCAAATAATGTAGTAAGAGAATTAACCCCTATTGAAATTCGAACAGTTGTTGATGAATTTATATCGTCAATTGGTGCAGATTGTCAAAAAAGTAATATAACCTTTTTGACTCCTCAATATAATGGCGTGCTATTATTTACTAGACCAATGCATTCTTCAGAATGGTCTTCAATATTATTTAATTTCTATACTAATTCTAAGAAAGCAATTTACAGGAAAGGGGGAAAAGGAATAATAGGTATTGAATGTGGAGTTTCTGAAAAAATGATATATCTAGAATTTTCAGATAATGGCATAGGAATTCCAGAAGAATATGAAGAACGAATATTTGACGAGTTCTTTACTACCACTTCTGCGATGAATTATGAAGATATTGATTCCGTAAATGCAGTTCTAGGTACTGGATTAGGGTTAAAAATTGTAAAAGATATTGTTGAAAGTTATAAAGGGAGGATATTTGTAACTTCTCCAAAAAATCAATTCAATACATGTATAAGAGTTGAAATACCTATGTTGGACGATAAAGATTTTGAAAAATATGGCTTATAAAATTTTATACTTAGAAGATTTAAATCCAGAAACTAAGGTAGCAGAACTTAGTAATTATGGTTATGATGTAGATGCATATAAACCATCTTCTTTAGAAGAAACATTGTCTAAAATATCAATTGGTGAATATGATGCATTAATATTTGACTACAAGTTAACAGCAAACAGAGAAAAGAATGCTAATAAATTATATAATGCCCCTACAGTCGCTCAGACATTAAGAAGTACTGGCTTTAATGTACCAATAATTTTAGTGTCATCACAGAAAGTTATTACAGAATCATTTAATGCAGACTATACTAGTCAAGATTTATTTGATTTTTGTGTTTCAAAAGAAAACTTTTCTAAAGACATTGAAAAATATTGTAAAAGGATTGACTCATTTATTAAGGCATATAAAGAGATCGAAGAACAAGCTTTTAATATAACAAAAATCTTAAAGATTTCTAATGTACAATGGAAAGAATTAGATTATAGATTTAAAGAGCAAATAAATATGGCGCATACAAAAACAAATGTATATGCTATATGCAGATTTATTCATTATGAATTATTACGTTCTATCGGTCCTTTAATTGGAGAAGATGTTTTGTCCGCAAGATTAGGCATATCTAAAAAATCCAAGGATTGGGATAAAGTTCTTGACTATTTGAAGCAATATCAATATAACGGAATTTTATCAGATGTCTATAGAAGATGGTGGTGGTTTGGTATTGAACAAGTATTGAAAACAATATCTTCTGATTCATTACGTTTATTATCAGCAAATGACCGAGTTAAGATAATAAAAGACAAATTAAACATAACAGATTTAATTCCTATACAAATAGCCGAATATGCACAGAGTGATATGTTTTGGAGTATATGTAAGATTACGCATATTGCTATAGATCCTAATATTGATGGCTTTGATGCCCGTGCACAACGAAATTTCCCTTGGCAAGAAAAAGAATTTGTGAGTGCGTATGGAGTACTTAATGTTGCACCATTATGGCTAAAGAAGTTAGATGCAAGTGATAGGCAAGCAATAAGAAAAATAGCTAAAAATATTGCAAAAGATGAAGAATGAGATAAAGAATGACCTAGAAGAACTTGTTAGTCTTATAGAATCTGAAGAAGATTTTGCAAAATTAATTGACACTACACCAATTCAAAACGCAATTAATAGTTTAGCGTCATCAAAAAATTGTTTTTATGACATCCAAAATTTGTCATTTGATATTAATAAAAAAATAAAGAAAATTCATCCAGATGTTGATAAAGTAACATTAATCATAAACAATAAGGTACACTACCAAGACAATGGGGGTATTATATATATTGGAGATTATAATTTGGATATAGTAATATATGGATATAAGAACCGTGATAAATACCAATATTGTTGGCATTTAGATAAGCATATAACAAAGGGGAATGATCGCTATTCTCATCCGGTATTCCATTTCCAAGCTGGGGGTAAACTTGCAGATATAAGTCTGAATAGTCCAGATACATTATATATAGGA
>JAFWZH010000232.1 GCA_017522515.1 Clostridia bacterium | reverse complement strand
ATAGCTTGTGGCATCGTCAAATTTATCCCAAAGCAGCGTTCCGTTTGCCAAAAGTTTAAGGTTCATGGCACCGGGTTGATCAACGGGAACGATATTTCTGGAGCCGCCACCTTTTCGGGGACTTTCGCTGACTTCGCTGTTACGATAGCCGCTGCCAAAAGCAGCAACCTCAAAATACCACCCATCCTGCGGCGAAAAATCGGAAAGATCCACAGAGGTTTCCGTAACGTTGGATCTTACGCTTAACTCGCCGACGGTGGTGTTGCACACGTAAACGTTATACCGTGTGGCATTCGTCACTGCATCCCATTCGGCCACGTCTCCGTTCCAACGTAGATTCGCGGGAGACTGCAATTTTTCGTATGGGCTGTCGTAATAGATGATCAGTGTGCTGGAACTGTACTCGGCGTTTGCACCGGATACATGCAGTTCCACTCTGTAATCACCGTTATCAAAGGTCCGGTCATCCAATTCTGCGTACAGCGCGTAGGACGTGGTATCAGCGCCGACGCTCTCAGTCATTAAAACAGAATTGCCGGGATGCACACAAACGTCGATTCGGTAACCTGTTGCGCCTACAACCGGATCCCAAAGCAGTTTTCCGGTGGCATCCGTCCGCAAATTCATTCCGCCGCCTGTTTCAACCGGAGTAATGGTTCTTGCCATAACCGTTGCAGGCATCAGGCTCAGCAGCATTACCACTGCCAGCAACATACTGACTACTTGCTTCATTCCTTTATGCTTCATTGATTCTTCCTCCTTGTGGAGTATTTTCTTGATACCCCAATGCTTTTTGTAAGATCTGCTTACCGCAGTTTGGGCAATACTGTGAGTCGGATGCTAACACCGTATCGCAGTTGGGGCAGCATTTGTGCTGCCGCTTATAGCGGTCAAAGAGAGTTTCACTGGGTAGCTTCTCTCCGCACTCGGGACAAGTCTTGGCATTTGCTCCAACCATCTTGCCGCATCGGGCACAGACCTTGGTTTTCTTCATCACGTTGGGGCCGAACCCATAGTCCTCCATGTTTCTGTATCTCAACTTTTCGGTCGGACTCATTTTCTCCACCCCTTTCCGTAATACGCAAGAGGCTTGCCACACGTCGGGCACGGTTTTGTGGGTTCCTCAATCTTCGCACCGCAGTTTTTGCAGAACTTCGCCTCGGCTTCGAAGGGGGCACACTCCACACATTCCAAGACGTCAACATTGTACATGGCAAGGCTGACCCATTTGCCGCATTTGCGACACTGATTGAAGTGACTTCGGCCTTCCGCCTGCCAGGCAGACTTCAGGGCTTCTTCCTGCGTATCCCCGTAATAGATTTCCTTTGTGGTGCATATATGAGCGCCGGACAGATCACAGTAAAACATGAATCGGTATCCGCCACCATCCGCAAGCACCTTGTGCGTTGCCGTCTTTCTCTCGGGCATAACTTCGCTCCCTTCTTTTCGGTCAATTCCTCCGCACATAGAAATCTGCAACATTTTTCCGACAAAGGCGGTAGAGTCTTGACTGAATCAAAATTTTTATGATATAATAAAATATAAAAATTTATGGGGTGGACTCTGTGTTTCGTTGGCGCGTTGACAGAGTTCTTTATGTAGGAACACCGTTCCTACATAAAGGGGTACCCCTTTATCAATTTCGTGACAAAGGCAAGATCTATACCCTCCTTCAATAACCTTGCAATTATAATTATAAAGATTTCTGCTTTTTTACCCCTACCCAAAAAGACCAAAAAGGGTAGGAACGGCAAATAAATTTTCAAAAGGGTGGGAATTCGGGTGGGAAAACCCATATTGGAAGGTGGCACTATGAAAAGAATCGCAATCTTATTATGTTTTGTAATCCTGATGACCTGTTTTTCCGGATGCGGACAAAACAGCACAGCACTCAGTCCTGAAAATCCGGTCACACTGACTATGTGGCACGTTTACGGCAGCCAAACAAAATCGCCGCTGAACGACGTTATCAACGAGTTTAACCAAACGGTTGGTAAAGAAAATGGCATCACCATCAACGTGGAGTCGGTTACCAGCTCCTCAGCCATCGACAAAGCTTTGTCTGCTTCGGCAAACGGAGAGCCCGGTGCCGATACCATGCCGGATCTCTTTACGGCTTATCCCCGTGTTGTTGAACTGATCGGCAAGGATCGACTTCTGTCCTGGGACGATTATTTCTCAGAAAAGGAATTATCCTATTTCCATAAGGATTTTCTGTCCGAGGGATATTTCGATGAAAGCTTACTGATGCTTCCTGTAGCAAAATCTGCAGAAGCCTTCTACATCAACAAAACCCTGTTTGACCGTTTCAGCACCGCCACCGGTGTTACCGTTGATGGCTTGAACACCTTTGACGGTATATTTGAAGCTGCCCGTACATACTACGATTGGTCGAACGGTCAAAACTTTATGCAAATCAATGACTACTATAACTATGCCTATGTGGGCATGAAAGCCAATGGCAGCGAGCTTATTCGTAACGGAAGACTGCGCCTTGACGATGATGCATTCAGAACCATATGGGTTCCCTTGGCTGAAACAGCTATTTACGGCGGTATTTGCCTGGAGGACGGTTATGCGGCCGCGCGTTGGAAGACCGTTGAGATCATTGCTAATACCGGCTCTACCGCAGACGTTTTGTATCAACCCGATGAAGTGATATACTCAGACAATACCACTGAAGCTATTGAGTCAATCGCACTGCCGTATCCTACGTTTACCGAAAACACGGCAGGCGTGATCTACCGTGGTGGTGGACTCTTTGCCGTAAAAAGCAGCGACAATCGTAAGAATCAGGCAGCATACATCTTTGCCAAGTGGTTGACTGAGAAGGAGCACAACCTTGATTTCGTAACCAACGCCGGCTATCTTCCTGTTACCACCGAGGCTTTTAACACATTGTTTAAAGACACCAGTACAATCGAAAAAGAAAGCTACCGTAGCGTTTACAATGCAGTGGATACCATGCTTGAGGACTATTCCTTCTTCGCGCTTCCGCTCTACGACGGTGCTTCGGGTGTCCAGTTGAATTTTGAGAAGAACGTTAAAGCGGTCTTGTCATCTGCTCACAATCAGTATGTAAAACGAGTAGCTAATGGCGAGGATCCTGACAAGGTGCTGAACGAGCTTGTTGAAGCTTCGCTTACCGAGCTTAAGGCACTGTCAACCGAATAAGGAGCGTGAAATAAGGACATGAAACGACTCCAAAAAATCAATATCACAAGCATCATTAAACAGGTTAAAGCAGAAGGCGTATCCATGCGCAGACGTTTTGTCCTGTACATTATCTCGGCAATTGCCTTAGTGCTATCTTTGATCTTGCTTCTTTTGAACCTGTTTGGCGTAATGAATCCAACGAATGCAAGGGTCATGGAGGTGCTGGATACTCAGCTTTTGTCTTACGCGGACTCCATTGAGGACGACTACGACAAGGTTGCGGCTCACACACTTTCCTTTTCCGATCAGATTGAAGCAACATTGGAACACTTTTTGGTTGATAACAATCTTACATTTGAAGATCTGAAAAATAATACCGAAGCGCTTTCGGCGTTACAGCTTGAGCTGTACAACACCGTTTATCTGAATATGCAGCTTGCTCCAAGCAGCGGTGCATTCTACATTTTGGATACCACGGTCAACGGTCAATCCGACCCTCAGCTGTACAACGGTATTTATCTCAAGTACATCAATCTGTATTCCGAAAGTACCGTTAACAATGAAATTGCCCTGTACCGAGGCTCCTTCTCCACCGGCAAAGAAGGCAACCTAACCTTCCATAGCGGTTGGAGCAACGAAATGCGTACAGATTTCTTCAACAACTGTGAATCTGATTTCACCAAGGGAACCTACTATATCCTAAGTCCAACCGTCGACATCCCGGATACTTGGGAGCGAGCACGGTACGTATATACGCCGATCCGTGATGCGAGAGACAATATCATCGGTGTTTGCGGCTTTGAAATAAACGACTTGTATTTTCAGTTATCGAAGAAGGCAAACGACAGCAAGCTGGGACAGCTTGTCGGCGCACTTCTTGACGAAGATCAGGAAAGCTTCACCGGACAATTCAATTCAAATCGATACAATGCTACAAGCGAAGATTCTATAAAGGTTTCAAAGCGAAACGACAGTACTGTATTTGACTTTGGTTCGGAAAAATGTATCGGTAAGACACAGAGCATAAAGCTCGGCAACCGCACCTTTACCGTGGCGCTCATGATGACTGAGAGTCAGTACAACGCACAGATCCGCGAAGGACAAATAAAAACAGCCGGGATCATCTTATTTGTCATTTTAGTTGCTCTTACTTATTGTTTGTTTATGAGCAAAAAATACGTTGCTCCTATTCTTCGGAAGATCGATCAGGTAAAGTGCAGTGGAGAGCACGGAGGGCAGTTAAAGATTCGTGAGATCGACGACCTCTTTGATTATCTTGCGCAAAGAGACGTAGCTTACGAGGAGCAGCTACAGCTCCTGCAGGCAGCAAAGCAAGCCGCCGAGGAGGAAGCTCAGCGAACAAAGGCAGCCTACGAGAAAGCGCTTGAGGAATACGAGCTGGCTCAGAACGAGATCCTACACTTGACCGAAGAACAAAAGAAGAAGATCGTTCTTGAGGACTACGACTTCTTTATCTGCAATCTGAAAACGTTAACGCCAACCGAATCCCGCATTTACGAGCTGTATTTGGAAGGCAAGACAGCGCAAGAAATTGCTGCAATTCTCGGCATTCAGGAAAACACCATGAAGTATCACAACAAAAACATATACGGCAAGCTCGGTGTTTCCTCCAGAAAACAACTTCTACGTTTTGCAGCATTAAAACAGCAGCAGGATAAGAAGGGAGATCCGAACACATGACACTGAAAGCACGACTCAACAAAATCATTGCTGAACAAAAACTATCGAAGCGCGAATTTGCCAAGCGTGTCGGTATGTCAGAAAATTACCTTTATATCCTGACAAGCAACAGCCGCCCAGGCACCAAGCAGAACAAAACCATCTCCCCTATGCTCGCTAAGCTCATTGGCATGGAGTTCGGTTATGATCCGGAATGGATTCTAAACGGAGAAAAGAAATAAAAGAAAAACTAAACCTCTGCATCCAAAAAACGCAGAGGTTTAGTTTCAATAGATTTTCGTTATGAAAAAGTCTTCGTCGGGAACGAAAGCCCCTTCAAGCTTGTGGAAACCGTAGAGTTCTTTGCCGTTGGCTGTTCTTGAGTTGTCAGTCGTTATATCCACGTTCCACCAAGCTCCATCATAGTACACGCGGTTCCAAGTGTGCCGAGCCGCGCTGTCTTTATAGGATACACCGTCAACGGCATAGCAATGGATATTTTGACTGCGGCAGGAAAGAGCGCTAACAATACTCATTAGCATGACGAAGAATAGGACAATAAGCACAACTGCCCGCATAGATGTTGACCGTATTTTCAGGACGAAAAATAAGGTCGGCAACACCGAGAGCAAATAAAACGTTAACAGCACAGGCAAAAGTACAAGAAAGTCTTTCAGATACACGCCCAACAGAAGATTATATGCCGATAAGACGGCAAAGAAAACAAGACCGGATTTCGACTGCAATGTGATTGCAAACAATTTGGCTCTCTTCACGATAAGTCCTCAATTCATTTGTAAATTCACATTGCAACAGTTCGTTTCCCAAATTTAAAACATAAGATTTTGATGATTCTTGCCCTTGATTTTGCCCTTATTATCTCTCGGCACAAGGGTAAAACGGTATAACACCGTATAGTGGGATGAAAGAGTTGTTTGCGGAAAACCCTTTATTTAAGGCGGTTTTAGAGCATTTTACTGTGTGTTATGAATAAGCAATAACATCTCAAAAAATCTTGCTATTCAAATTAGGATTTGACGCGCCCAAAAAACGAAACATCAACATCTAAACGGCTTATTAAAAGAACCTATCTCAATCAAATTCCCCTCGGGGTCTGCAATATAACAGGTTCTTTGTCCCCAAGGTTCAGTTACAGGCTCTAATACGGAGACTGCCCCTTTGCTGATAGCCTTTTCGTATTCAGCATCTACTTCCTCAAAACTATCAACATACAATGCAATTTCTGTGTGGCCATTGAGCCCTTTTATGTATTCATATTTACGGCTTGTCATTTTCTCAAAATCTTTTCTTCCGTACAAAAGAAATAATGTATCATCTTTAATCAAATAAACATTTGAAGCATCTTCATCTTCTTTTATTTCAAACCCTAAAACATCTCGATAAAAGCAAATCATTTTTGCCATATCTTCTACAAATATTCCAAATCCATCGAGCCTCATTTTGACACCTTACAAATTCCTATTTTACAATCAGTTCGACCTATTCAAGTTTGTCTAACTGATTTTATCATAGTATCGCAAAAATAGCAAAATAACAGACCGACCATTCAGATACTTTTCGTATCAAGATGATCGGTCTTATTTGCGAAAGAACGACTAAACGGTGTATAAGTAGGGGTAAAAACCACCAAAAGTAGTATTAATCTTCTATTTGTCTGCCATCTTTCGGCTTAACTGATAAAAATAATCATTATATGTGTAGTAGTCATCGCTTTGATAAACAAAATCTTCACAAAAGTCGAGAGAAGCAACCGCTCGTTCTTCAAAGGGCTCTGTTTGATCAAACAAGTCAAGCATATCCTCTTTGCTCGTTATTGTTATGTCTTTTGTGCAAATGAGCTGATTTTCTTCATTTCCGTAAGGACACATATTGCCGTGTCGGCAGGTCATACAGCAAGCCAGTTTCACATCTTTGGGAAGCTTCATTTGTAAATCAGCAAGCGTATCTGTCCAGAGATAATCTGCACCATATCCTTTGTATTCCATTCCGTTATACAACAAAGTGATTTCTGATTTAGAGTCGATTATGACTTCCTTATCATCATAAGTGATTTTGATAGGAACCATTACTTTGCCGATAGGGGCAAGTAATGGAATGTCACATTGAAGGGTTTTCTTCATTTCATATTCTCCTTTAGGGTTTTGCAACTTGCTATCAACATTCTCCTAATTCGGCCACAAAGATTTCTGTGGTTTTTGTAGGTTGTTTCATCAATTCCGAAGGAATTGCATATCATCAACACGAAGTGTTGCATCTCATCAAGCCGCAGGCTTGGATAAAAAAAGAAGTAACTTTTGTCTACCAAAAGTTACTTCTTTTTTGGTGCGACCGACGAGACTTGAACTCGTACGGGAGTACCACACGCCCCTCAAACGTGCGCGTCTGCCAATTCCGCCACGGTCGCATTCTTCGCTGTTTACAAACCATCTCGCAAACAGCGATTGCAATTATACTGTTTAATCTGCTCCTTGTCAATACCTAAATTGACAAATTTTAAATAAAATTTTTCTTAATCCCACATTGCCTTTTATAAATCGTAAAATTCCAATTCTACGTGCATATTTACGCTCTCAAAAGCAGGCAACATTCCGATTGTACCATTCTCACGTTCTTTCGTTCTGCTCATTACATAAGAGTTTGTCGGCTCAATACCAAGCACATACTCTCCGCTCCTCATACATCTCCACTGTGCCATGATAGGTAAAGTGTCTACGGAATACTTTACTGTCGCCCCTATGCCCAGCTCAGGATTTTCAAGTCTCACACAAGCAAGTTTCTTCTCTCCCTTATCATTGGAAGTATGGAAAAACAGAGTTTCATCCTCACCATCAATAGGCATTGTAAACTCAGTTTCTCTGCCGGAATATTCAGCCGCATGCTCAGAAGCAGGAACAGTCTCAATATTCTCCGGCAGCCACATTTTTAAAGCCGGTGAAAGGAACGGAAAACCGAAATTCATATGATAAATAATCATATATTCCTCGTTCTCCGGAGTCTTGTTTGTAAGAACATCATCAATTATAATTTTGGAACTGCCGACCTCTGATGTAATGGTCCTTTTAAGCTCCAGAGAATGGCCGAAAAGCTCTGTTTCTCTGATGTATCCCTTTAATGTAATTTTGCCGTCCTCACAAATCGCGCTGCAATTTTCCGAAGGGACAGAATGTATTCTGCCGTGAGTAGCAAAAAATTTACCATTCTCAACCACAGCACTGCCTGTATTTCTGAGTCCGCAAGTATAAAGCATGCCGCCATTAAAAGTCTGTCCGAAAATATTGCCGCTGTTTTCGTAAGCATACGGAGAAATAACGCTGCCGTTTTTGGAAATATAGCTTATATTTACACCATTATATGACAGATTTGTCAAATCCATTGCATTATCTACAGCTACGTCATATTGGAGTTTTCCTCCCGTTGTAACTTGATATATGCTGCTCCCTTTGCCCTTACCATCTTCTATCATATACCTTTTAACGCTGTAAAGTTGCTCCTCCGAACCTGCAAGGCGAAGCAAATCATTTTTGCTGTATTCATTTAAATTTTTCATATAAATATCTCCTAACCGCCAAAGGCAATCATTTGTAGCTATATTTAATCAACAAAGACTCTCTCTTATTCTTGATTTCAAGCTTCAAGCCATTCTTTTTCAGCTCTGCTCCGGTGACAACGAGTTTTTCCTGTGTATCAACATTTACAAACTCGTATGTTTTATCCTCTGCCACTCCGCCCGGCATTACGTCTGCAACAGCAAACGGACACTCTTCTCTACGGAATGCAAGTATTATACCGCTGCAACTCTCCGGCTCATCATATTGATATGCAGCCCATGATATTGTTTCTTTAGAATTTTTGATTAAAGGATAAAAATCACAAGAGAAATAATGCTGAACAGATAAATATTCATTAAAATATTTCCTTGCCCAATCAAAAGGCTCGTTTGTAGCACCAACTTCCCACTCAGGGTCAGCATGTTCCCATGTACGAATAGTCATTCCCGGTGCATAAGCACTTCTAAAATTGTAAGTATCTCCCAGAGTCGGGCCAAAGCCTACACCTGAGTAAGGATACCACCATGCATTTCCGATTTCCTGTAATTGATAACCCTCCGGTACATTGTCCCAAATACTGCAAAAGTCACTTCTCCAAAGAGGTATAGAACGAGCAAGTGATTCAATATCAACTCTGTGGCCACCGCCGGCACAGTTATCTATGAGCAAATAAGGGAATCTTTCTAAAAGCGTATCCCAGAATCTGTAAAGATTGTTAATATATTTTATTTCGTTAACGCCCTCACGATTTTCTTCATCATTTAAACGCCAAAAAGGAATAGGACCTATATTATAATCTTGTCTGTAGAGCGTAACTCCCAATTCCTCTATTTTGTTACTGACAAGCTCTATGAGCTGATCTGCAACCTCATCCTTGTGGAGCGCTATAATAACATTCTTATCCTCAAGATTGTGCAAAGGCTTCATGTACTCCGTCCAAGGTTCAACATTTAAATTAATTCTTTCCGGTTCAAACCAAAGTTGGAATTTAATGTCTTTTTCTCTTAACCAATCCACGACGTCTCGCAAGCCGTTAGGGTGATACTTTTTGCTGACTTTCCATGTACCCACAGTGCCCCATTCCGCAGACTGTTCCGCACAAGTTTCACCTTTAAGCGGCTCATACCATCCCGCATCCATCCAAAAATAATCAAACGGGAGCTTTTCATCAAAAATACCTTGCCAGCGTTTTCTTAACGTATCAGAAGGAATGCCTCCCCAAAAGATAGCGGAAAAAGGACATTTTTTATCTCTTTCTTGCTTTCCAACAGGCGAAACACAGTCTTTAACATACCGTCTCCACATATTGTGTCCATTGGCTTGACCGTTTTCATATTCAAGGATTGTAGTTGATGCTGTACGGAATTTCTCGCCCGGTCTCATATAAAACTTCACGCCTTCTATTCTCGAAAGCATACGAACATCTTTTTCTCCTCGCTCAAACTGAGTATTCCACTGTCCCGTCCAACCTACTGCAAGCAAAACGCCCTTTTCTTTTCTGTTTAATTCAAGAAAAGGCGATTTACCCATTCCGCTTCTGCCGGAATGATTTGCAACTTTTAAGGTTTCATTTGGCCAAAAACGCATATCATACGTCATATTATCGTAATCTGTAATATTCGCGCCATCAGTCACACAAAGCTTTAGTGTATCTGTTGTCCATACGGAATGCTTGTTTTTTCTTGTCTTTACAGGGTCTGCATCAAACGTTGCCATAGTATCACAGTCCCACAAATCAGAAACAATACCACTATCATGATCTGTATTGTTATACCAATAGTTGGTCCATTTAATAACGTTATACTTTGGGAATTTCTCAATACGACATTCTACTTGCAATCCGTCAGGCAGTGTATAAAGAATTCCGGAATCAGTTTCAACAACAGTCTTTTCCAATTCATCAAAAGGCACATCGTTGTACTTAAAAGAAAATCTTGGTGTAATCATATTTCCTCCTCATTAAAAAGTCTTAGTTTACCTTGATATATAACATTAGCCTCTTCGAGTTTTAAAAATTTCATAGGATGAATTATTTTGTCAAACTTTTCCTCCGCAAAGATTCTTGACTTAATAAGTACATCTCTTACAAACTCTGAACAATAATAACAATTTTTCTTCTTATAACATATATGTAGCGCAGCAAGAAATAAACCTAAATAATTATAGTGGTAAAGCTTTCGTCTGCGGTACATGGATTCCAATCTGTTTTTTAATTTATTTTTTTGTTCTTCGGTAATCTCGACCTTCACGATAATTACCTCAGTTTCTTTAAAACGTGCAAAAGTGCCAATTTTTGGCGATTCAATCACCAAACCACCCACCACAGGATTGTACGGATTTACTCTGCCAAAAGAATACATTGTGCTCAAGTCACTTTTAAGGCTTAACGAAACATGATTGTATTGAGCCTTAGTTATCAGCCTGATTATTTTTGACAAAATTGTTCCTGTCTGACTGACAACAATATATGCATAGCACAGCTCGTCCTTTAACCGGATATTTTGCTGTGAACAATCTGTAAGTACCAAGTTAAAATCTCCTTTTACATCTTAATGTTCGCATTCTATCACAAAAAAATTTTTTATACAATAATAAAAACATTTATGATACTCTTGCTTGACAAGCCAAACTTCTCTGTGAGATAATTGAGATGGTGATATTAATGGATGAAATTAAGCTTATTATAGCTCGAAATATAACGGACTTGCGCCGCAAAAACAATATGACACAAGCAGAGCTTGCAGAGAAATTAAATTATTCCGACAAGGCTGTTTCAAAGTGGGAACGAGGCGAATCGCTTCCCGATGTGACGGTATTAAAAAGTATAGCAGATACATTCCGTGTGACAGTTGATTATTTGCTGCAACCGGAACACCACGAACAGGAAGAACGTATGAGAAAAAAGAACTTCCTCGACAGACGAAAAAAACGTAACTGCAAAATAATAATGTGGATGAGTATTTTACTCGTATGGCTTTTGGCAACAGTTGCTTTTGTTATAGTAAATACTGTTTCACCTAATAACATTTGGTGTGTTTCGCCTTTTATGTTTGCGATACCGATATCCTTAATATTAGGATTAATATTTAATTCTGTTTGGTTTAACAAAAGGCATAATTTTATTATTATTTCACTTTTAATGTGGTCTGTAATAGCTGTTCTATACTTCATTTTACGCTGGTGCGGCATTAAAGTTCTTTTATTATTTGCACTTGGTATACCGGGACAGGCTATTATTTTTCTTTGGTCCGGCATGAGATTCTCCGGCAGCAAGAGAACAAAAAAGCTTTAAGATTTGGCTGTATTCCTTACACTCTACCCTTGGTAGAGTGTGTTTTTTTAATTCTACAATCGTGTCTACCAATAGTATAGTCATAGAAGAGTGAAGTTTAGTGACTATTTTTGTTTCCGTTATATAATATATGCGTATAATAAATGCATACGGAGGATTGCACAGATGAAAAATTATGTTATATTCACTGATTCCGCTTGCGACATGGAATTAAGTACACTTGAAAAATGGAATGTAAAATGTATTGACTTAACTCTTAAATTCGAGAGTGAAGAAAAGATTTGGTCTAACAGCGAAATCGCACCAAAGACCTTCTATCAAAAAATGCGTGACGGCAGCGTAGCAAAAACATCCGCTGCCAATTCAGAAAAATTCAAACAGGCCTTTGAAGAAGAAATAAAAAAAGGCAACGATATTTTATATCTTGCTTTTTCTACAGGACTCAGTACAACTTGTAACTCAGGCGCTTTTGCCTGCAAAGCACTTTCTGAGGTTTATCCCGACTCAAAGATAATTACTGTTGACAGCCTTGCAGCTTCTGCCGGTTTTGGAATGTTACTCTATTTAGCTGTTCAAAAGAAAGAGGCAGGGGCAACTATTGAGGAGCTTGAGAAATATATAAAAGAAACAGTTCCTCATATTTGTCATTGGTTTACAGTAGATGATTTGGTTTACTTAAAACGCGGCGGCAGAGTAAGCCCAGCAGCAGCTTTTATAGGCGGAATGCTTGGTATTAAACCTGTTCTTCATGTTGATGACGAAGGACATTTGGTTCCTGTTACGAAAGTTCGCGGTCGAAAAGCGTCAATTAAAGCTTTGGCTGATAAATACGGTGAGCTTGCCATTGATAAAAGCACCGGTCCCATTTTTATTTGCCATGGAGATTGCCACGACGATGCACAACTTTTAGCCGACATGATAAAGAACAATTACGGACGTGATATCGACATGGTAGTTTACACAGGCCCCGTAATAGGCGCACATTCAGGCCCCGGAACATTAGCACTCTTTTTCTTGGGTGTAAATAAATAAGGAGATAATTTATGTCAAAACAGATAGATGGTATTGCATATTCAAATATGTTAAAGCGTGCCGCAATTAATTTGCGCAATCATGCCGGAGAAATAAATGATTTAAATGTTTTTCCTATTCCGGATGGAGATACAGGTGACAATATGCTCCTTACCCTTATGGGAGGAGTTGATGCATTAAAAAGTGAAAGTCCTTCATTGGCTGAGGTTTCACGAAATGTAGCTGACGGAATGCTTTTCAGCGCCCGAGGTAATTCCGGCGTTATTTTATCGCAGTTTTTTGATGGTATTGCTACTGGTTTAAGCGAATCTGATGTTGCCGATTCACACCAACTCAGCAAAGCATTCAGAATGGGTGTAAAACATGCATACAATGCTGTAATGAAACCTACTGAGGGTACAATATTAACAGTTGCTCGTGATGCTACGGAATTTGCATCTACAAAGAAAAGTGAGGATGCTGAAGGCTTTTTAGGTTCATTCATAGAAGAAGGAAAACGTTCTCTTGACCGTACTCCCGATTTGCTTCCTATGTTAAAAAAGGCAGGTGTTGTAGATTCCGGTGCAGCAGGATTGATTTGTATAGTCGAAGGTATGTTCAGTGCTCTTGACGGGGATACAAGTTTTGACTATGCAGAGCTTAATACTCTCCCCTCCTCAAATAATACGACAGAGCTTAATTTAGACGCTTTCAACGAAGACAGTGTATTGGAGTTCGGTTATTGCACAGAATTGCTCGTAAGACTTCAAAATGCTAAAACTGATATTGAGAATTTTGACATCACAATCATCACTGACTTTCTGCAAACCTTAGGCGATTCAATTGCAGCCTTCAAAACAGGAAGTATTGTAAAAATACACGTTCATACAAAAACACCTGACAAAGTTCTTGCTTTCTGCCAGCAATATGGCGAATTTTTGAAATTAAAAATAGAAAACATGACTTTACAACACAATAATACACTTCCCGAAGAAGACGACAAAACAGAACGCAAAGTTTATGGCGTAGTTGCTGTAGCTTGCGGAGAAGGAATACAACAGACTTTCCGTGAAATAGGTGCAGATGTTATCGTAGAGGGCGGACAGAGCATGAATCCTTCCTCTGAAGACTTTTTAAAAGCTTTTGATAAAATCAATGCAGAAACAATTTTTGTTTTCCCGAATAACTCTAATGTAATCTTAGCTGCAAAGCAAGCTGCACAACTTTATAAGAAAGCCGATGTAAGAATTATTAACAGCAAGACAATCGGCGACGGATACGCAGCATTAACAATGACTGATGGAGAACTTACGGATCCTGACGAAGTCGAAGCTATTTTCAATGCCGGTATGGAAAATGTTATCACTGCAGAAGTTTCACAATGTGTTCGTGATGCCGATATGCAAGACGTACAAGTGCACAAAGGTGATTATATAGGTTTTGTAGGCAAAAACATTCTTTCCGCTCAACCTGACAGAAAATCTGCTACATTGGCAATGTGTGATAATATGGATTTAAAATCTCACGATATTTGTATTTTAATCAACGGTGTTGATTCTTCTTTAGAAGAAGCCGATGAAATTAAAAACTACATTGAAAGCAAACACGGTATCGAAGTATATTGTGTTGAAGGCAAACAGGAAATCTACAGTTACATCCTGATTGCATTATGATTAAGCATTTTCCTTAAACAAATAAACCATTCCAAAACGACAGCCGAGCGTAATGCAATCCACGCTTGGCTGTCGTTCTTTTATATTTAATTTGTTTTTGTATTTTAAACTACATGTGATATAATACTACTTGTACTTTAATTTGTATTTGTATAAGGAGATGTATAAAATGAGCGAAGGATGCAATCATGACTGTTCAAATTGCAGTGCAAACTGTTCAAGCAGACAGCCTGAATCCTTATTGGAAAAGCCCCACGTTGGTTCAGATATTAAAAAGGTTATTGCCGTTGTAAGCGGCAAGGGTGGCGTTGGTAAATCCTTGGTAACCTCTCTTATGGCCGTTAACATGCGTCGCAAAGATTATCAAACAGCAATTTTAGATGCAGACATTACAGGTCCCTCTATTCCCAAGGCCTTCGGGTTAAAAGAAAAAGCCACAGGTGACGAGGCCGGTATTTATCCTGTTTTAACAAAAACCGGCATAAAAACCATGTCTCTTAATTTGCTTCTTGAGAACGAAACTGATCCTGTAGTATGGCGCGGTCCGATTATTGCAGGTACGGTTAAGCAGTTCTGGACTGACGTTATATGGGAAGACGTTGATTTTATGTTTGTGGACATGCCTCCCGGAACAGGAGATGTGCCTTTAACTGTTTTCCAGTCACTTCCTATTTGCGGCATAATCATAGTAACTTCCCCTCAAGAACTTGTTTCAATGATCGTTGAGAAAGCTGTTAATATGGCAAATCTCATGAATATTCCTGTTCTTGGTATAGTAGAAAACATGTCTTATTATGTTTGCCCTGATTGCGGCAAAGAGCATAAAATATACGGAGAAAGCCATATTGACGAAATAGCCGCAAAGCATAACATTCCGTTAGTTGCAAAAATTCCCATAGACGGCAAACTTACTGCTGCCTGCGACAAGGGAACAATTGAGCTTTTTGAAAATGACGCACTTGACAAATTGGCAGACGCTCTTGAAAAGATATAAATAAAACCATGACAAGACGAGAAACTGCAATTAACTATTTTAAACAAGGCTATAACTGTTCTCAATCTGTGCTTTTAGCATTCCAAGATTTGACAGGACTTACGATAGAGCAATCTGCTTTGATTGCGTCATCTTTTGGAGGCGGAATGGGCAAGCTTCGGGAGGTTTGCGGTGCTGTTTCAGGCATGTTTATGGCAATAGGTCTGATAAAAGGCTATAAAGATCCCACAGATTTAGTTTCTAAGACCGAGCATTACAAACGAGTTCAAGAACTGGCTTCAAAATTCAAAGAACAAAACAGCAGTATAATTTGTCGTGAATTGCTAAGCGGAGAGTATTCAGGGCGTCCTCCTGTTTCTGCTACGGAAATCAGCTCTTCCACTCCCCCCGCAAAGCGCACATCAGAATACTATAAAAAACGTCCTTGCGGAGAATTTGTAGGCGACGCAGCTGAGATTTTAGAAGCTTATTTGAAAATTTAAACAAACATTCACTAAAAGCTGCCTCAATAGATGGCAGCTTTAAAATTTTTATAGTATTTTTATTGTTCATATGATATAATTCATCTAATTCTGTTTGTCAAAACAGACACATCTAAGCAGAAGGAATGTTTTAACATGTCAAATACTTTTTTTTATAATATAAAGAATTGTTGCGCACATTTAAAAGCAACATTATTTTTCTTTGTTGTCATTTTTATGATGTTATGTATTTGCGTATCTTGCGACAATTCGCAAGAGTCCGTAAATATTATTTCCCCACCAACTTTACACTCCGCTACAGCAACACCGGAAACAAGCACCGCAACACATTCCGTAGTCGAAACGGCTACACCTACAGCAGTTCCGTCTGTAGAGCCGGGCATGCCGGATACTTTAAACTTTTATATTGCCGAAGACGGCAAAAGAATACTTGTAAACAGTTTTTCCGCAGATTGGGTTCCCGGCAAGGATATTGACTGCTTTGAAGCAATTACTTCAAGAGAAAGAACGCTCAGCGGCAAATTTACAGACATTTGGAACACCGCCTGGAGCTCTTACACAAACACAAAAAACGTTAAAATAGCATATAATTTAGAAATTAATCTAAAATCCGGAGATATAATGAAGTATGACATAAAAGGGCCTGAGGACACAGAGCAAAACAAAGATTTAATTGAAGTATATCTTTATGATGATGTTCATGTGGACGGCAATTGGTACAGTCATCTTGAGACAAGCAACATGACAAATGAAACAATCATTACATCCATTAAGCTGACTGCAACAGCCAAACAAGAACTAATCGAAAAAGTCATTCTGACTACTTATTTGTACACTCCGGATATACCGGAAAGAATCATTGCTTCCCATACAATCGATATAATCAACACTTCACAAATTGGTTAAAAAGGCAAAAAGCTAAGACAGGAATGAATGATATGGTTAAAAGTAAATACAGTAATAAAAAAATAATTATTTTAGAAAAAAATGCCGTTACTCCAAATGGCGATATAAATTTAGACATGTTAACCGGCCTCGGAGATGTAACTGTTTATGACAATGTTCCCGATGGTAAATTAGAAGACATTGTAAAAGGCGCCGAAGCAGTAATTTGCAGTAAGGCAAAGTTTACAGAAGAAGTTTTATCCAAATGCCCCGAGCTTAAATATATCGGATTGTGGGCCACCGGTTATGACAATATTGATACAACTTTTGCGTCAAAGCAAAATATCACAGTCAGTAATGTTCCCGGTTATTCTACAGACTCCGTTGCTCAGCATACTTTTGCATTAATTTTAAATTTAGCATCAAATATAATTAAATATGATAAATCTGTGCATGACGGAGATTGGAAAAAATCTAAAATTTTTACTTATTTTGATTTTCCTATT
This sequence comes from Clostridia bacterium, assembly GCA_017522515.1. The sequence goes on along the minus strand of JAFWZH010000232.1, from coordinate 67,676 downwards.
ATTGAACTTTCCGGTAAAAAATTAGGAATTTTAGGTTACGGAGCCATTGGTAAAACCGTAGCAAGAATCGGCGAAGCTTTCGGTATGCAACCCATAATTCATACACGCACAGCACCAAAAAATTGTCCTTATCCTGTTGTATCTTTTGATGAATTGCTATCAGAATCAGATTTTTTGACCATACACTGTCCTCTGACTGATAAAACAAAAAAAATCATAAACGAAGACTCTTTATCAAAGATGAAGAAAACAGCTTTTATTATTAACACTTCAAGAGGCGGCACTATTGACGAAGAAGCACTTGCAAATGCACTTCACAAAGGTACAATTGCAGGAGCCGGAATTGACGTACTCGATGGTGAACCGATGCGTGCCGATCATCCATATTTCGACGCACCGAATTGCATTATCACACCTCATATTGCATGGGCTTCCTTTGAAGCTCGTCAAAGACTTGTGAATATAGTGGTTGATAATCTTAAAGCATACATTGACGGCAAACCTATTAACAATGTGGCAAAAAAATCCGTTTCGTTTTACCGCCCGCAGTTAAGAGGAAGTGTGGACGCGATTCCGTCCAAATCTCATGTGCATAGATTGCTGATTGCAGCAGCTCTTTACGGTACTACCACCAAAATCACATGCAGTGGCAAGCTTTCCGAAGATATATCAGCAACGATAAAATGTTTACAGGCATTAGGTACAAAAATTTCCGTAAATGGCAGCGAAATAATAGTTGAGCGTACAAATACGGTGCCAAAAAATGCAGACGCACAGCTTTATTGCGGAGAAAGCGGTTCTACTTTACGCTTTTTGTTACCTGTTGCTTGCGCTTTAGGTATAAACGCACAGTTTTATCCTGAAGGAAGATTGCCAAATCGTCCGTTATCACCTCTTCGTGAAGAACTTATAAACCACGGATGTTCCGTAGACTCTGTTGGAACGGTGCCTTTTAAAACTTCCGGCAAATTACGCGGCGGTAAATTTGAAATCGCAGGCAATGTTTCTTCACAATATATAACAGGTCTGCTTTTCGCGCTTCCATTGCTTGGAGAAAAAAGTGAGATTCATATTATCGGTAAATTAGAATCACGCCCCTACGTTGATATGACTTTAGAGGTGCTTAACCACTTCGGCGTTGATATAAAGGCAGTAAGCGATTCTCTTATTTTAATTGGCGGCAACAAAAAATCTCGTCAAGAAGACGGAATGCTGTCTTTCTACGCTGACGGAGATTGGTCAAACGCTGCCTTTTGGTTAACTGCCGGAGCAATAGGTAATTATCCTGTTTGCGTTACGGGGCTTCGCAATGATTCGGCACAAGGAGACAAGGCCGTTCTTGATATTCTAAAACGCTTTGGCGCTACTGTTTCCGTAGTGAAGAGTATATCGCATACAGATAATAATTTATGTGATATAACGGTGCTGCCATCTGACCTTCACGGTATTGAAATTGACGCTTCCGACATACCGGACCTTGTACCGATTTTGTCATTGGCGGCTGCTTGTGCAAAAGGCACAACCAAAATTTACAATGCTCAACGCTTAAAATTAAAAGAAAGCGACAGGATTGCTACAGTTTGCGATTTACTCGGTTCTTTAGGTGCTGATATTCAGCCGACAGAAGACGGTTTGATTATCGAAGGCAGCCACAAACAGTGTAACCAGCCGGGTAAATTCCGTCTGAAAGGCGGCGTAGTTAACAGCCATAATGACCATAGAATAGCTATGACAGCGGCAATTGCAGCTACAGTTTGCTCAGACAAAATGGTTATCACGGATTCTGATGCAGTAAACAAATCCTACCCTCTTTTCTGGCAGGATTATGACAATATGAAGATTAAATAACAAAGGAGTGACAATATGTCTTCGGTTTTTGGCAAAAATCTTAAAATCTCAATATTCGGGCAATCACATTCCGCCGCCATAGGCGTTACTATCGATGGTCTGCCGGTTGGTTTTAAAATTGACATGGACGAGCTATCAGGATTTCTTGCTCGCCGAGCTCCCGGTAATTCTAAGTATGCAACTCCACGCAAAGAGGCAGATTTGCCTGAATTTCTCAGTGGTATTGTAAATGGGCATACTTGCGGTGCTCCTTTAACTGCAATAATACGCAATACAAACACTCGTCCCGGCGACTACAGTAATCTTGCAGATGTTCCCCGTCCCGGCCATGCTGATTTCACAGCAAATGTTAAATATAAAGGATTTCAAGATCCTACCGGAGGAGGTCATTTTTCAGGAAGACTTACTGCTCCTTTGTGCGTTGCAGGCGGTATAATTCTTCAAATTTTAAAAGAACGCGGTGTCTATATCGGTGCGCATATTTCAAAAATCAGCACCATTTGCGACAAACTATATGATCCTTGCCACGTTTCACCACAGGATTTGAAGGCCATCAGCGGAAAAGAACTCCCCGTTTTGGATTCTGAGGCAGAGCGTGCTATGTCAGAGTTGATTTTAGCTCAAAAATCTACAGGCAATTCCATTGGCGGAGTTATTGAGTGTGCTGTTATTGGTATGCCTGCCGGCATAGGGGCGCCTATTTTTGATGGCCTTGAAAACAGAATTTCACAATGTGTATTCGGAATTCCGGCAATTAAAGGCATCGAATTCGGTGCAGGCTTTGATGTTGCCGAAATGACAGGTGCAGAAAACAACGATGATTTTTATTTTGATACTGATGGTTCGATTAAAACAGTCACAAACAATCACGGCGGAATTCTTGGCGGTATTTCTTCAGGGATGCCTCTGATTTTTCGTGTTGCTGTTAAGCCTACCCCTTCAATCGGCCTGGAGCAAAGCAGCGTATGCATTCCGTCGAAGGAGAATACAAAACTTACAGTAAAAGGGCGCCACGACCCTTGTATTTTGCCACGAGCAGTTCCTTGTGTAGAAGCCGCGGCAGCGATAGCAATTTACGATATGATATGTGACAATATTTAATATAATTTAACTTTTTATAGGATGTGATTTTAATGGAAAATAATTTACAAGATTTAAGAGCGCGCATTGATGCTGTTGATGATGAAATCATTCGCTTGTTTCAGGAACGTATGAATATTTCCTCCGGCATTGCAGAATACAAAAAAGCTAATAATTTGCCTGTTATGGATTTAAAGCGCGAACGTGATAAGCTTAGCGATTTAATTGAAAAATCAAACGACGAATTTAAATCATACACCAGCGTTCTTTATTCTCTTTTATTCGAGCTGAGCCGCTCTTATCAGGATAGGATTCTTTATCCCTCTTCTGAATTAAAAGAAAAGGTTTCTTATGCCATTGATAATACAAACAAGCTTTTCCCACCCTGTGCAACTGTTGCATGTCAAGGTGTGGAAGGTGCTTATTCACAACACGCTTGCGAGAAGCTTTTCCAAATTCCGAGAATAATGTATTTTAACAACTTTGCCGGCATTTTTGCTTCTATCGATAAAGGATTATGTGACTATGGTGTACTCCCCATAGAAAACAGTACTGCAGGCTCCGTTAAACAGATTTATGACTTAATGATGTACTATAATTTTAATATTGTTCGCAGTGTACGTGTTAAGGTGGATCATAATCTATTGGCAAAAAAAGGCGTTGACATCAGTAAAATCCGTGAAATTTATTCTCATGAGCACGCTTTGGCGCAATGCACGAACTTTATTAATTCTCTTGATAATGTAAAAGTTACGGTTGTAGAAAACACTGCTGTTGCCGCTAAAATGGTAGCTGAATCCGACAGAGATGATGTAGCTGCAATTTCATCTCGTTCTTGCGCTCCGCTTTACGGTCTTGACTGTCTTGCTTCTTCTGTTCAAGACAAAGGCAATAACTACACTCGTTTCATTTGTATTTCTAAAAATCTTGAGATTTATCCGGGTGCTGATCGTACCAGCCTTATGATGATTATTTCTCATAAGCCCGGTGCTCTTTACAGAGTACTTTCTCGCTTTTACGCTTTGGGAATTAACCTTGTAAAATTAGAGAGCCGTCCCATACCGGATCGTGATTTCGAGTTTATGTTTTATTTCGACTTAGACACGCCCGTGTACTCTGCTGAATTCATTCAGCTCATTTGTGAGCTTGACAGTCTTTGTGAGGAATTCCGTTATTTGGGAAGCTACTCGGAAATGATTTAATTTTGAGGTTTTTTATGAAGATATGCGGTTTTACCAATTTTAAAAGCGGATTATTGGGAGAAAAGCTGGGACACAGTTTTTCTCCTCAAATTCATGGTTGTCTGACTGATTACAGTTACACTCTTTTTGAAAAATCGCCCGAAGAAGCAGAAGCCTTTTTACGTTCCGGTGACTATGACGGAATCAACGTTACAATCCCCTACAAAAAGCTGGCGTTTAACATTTGTGACGAAGTTTCTGAAGTTGCTTCTAAAATCGGCAGTGTGAATACTGTTGTTAAACACGGCAACAAAATAAAAGGATATAATACTGATTATTACGGTTTTACATATTTGGTAAAAAAAGCGGGCTTTGATGTTTCTAAAGGAAAGACGCTTGTATTGGGAAGCGGTGGCAGTTCCGTTATGGCTTGTGCTGCCTTGCGTGATTTAGGTTCTTCCGAAATTATCGTAATTTCCAGAACAGGAGAGAATAATTATTCTAACATTTATGACCTGCACTGCGATGCAAGCTTTATTGTAAATACTACTCCCATGGGCATGTACCCCAAAAACGGCGTTTCTGCAGTGGAATTAGACCGTTTCCCATCTTGCATGGGTGTAATTGACATTATATTTAACCCTGCCAAAACAAAGCTTTTACTCGATGCAGAGCGCCTTGGCATTCCGTATATAAATGGTTTGCCTATGTTGGTCGCTCAAGCCAAGCAAGCTTCGGAGATATTTACGGAATGTATTTTCACTGACGGACTTAAAAGTGAGGCAATTTCAAGTACCGGTTTGTCGTCTTCTGAAATAATCGACCGCATCACATCACAAATTGAATCTGAAACAAAAAACATCATCCTTATTGGCATGCCCGGTTGCGGCAAGAGTACTGTAGGTGAAATGTTAGCCGCTAAGATATCACGCCCTTTTGTAGACATTGATTGGGAGATAGAAAAAAGGATTCAAATGAGTATATGCGACTTTTTTGCAAAACACGGAGAACCTGCTTTCCGCAAAATCGAAAGTGAAGTTCTTGATGAATTTACGCGCAAAAGCAGTCTGATTATCTCAACCGGCGGTGGTGTTATAAAAAATCCAAACAACCTCCCGCTTTTGAAACAAAATGGCATTATTGTATTGCTTAACCGACCTGTAGAGCAACTTGCTACAGATGGTCGTCCGATTTCCATGTCTTGCAGTTTAGAAAAGCTTGCTAATGAGAGGTTACCCATTTACAACGCTTGGAAAGATTATTCTGTTGATTGTTCAACTCCGGATACTACTGCCGATAAAATAATATCTGTAATCAACAAGTAGTATTTATATTTGTTTTGCTCGCAGTCTTTCTTTTCTTCTTTCTGCTTCATATTTTGCTTTAGTTGCCAAGCCGCCGCGAATATGGCGTTCTGCTTTGTTCTCGTCAAGTATTTTGCGTACTTCTTCTGCCAATGACTGACTAAGTTGCGGCAGTCGTTCTACTAAATCCTTATGTACCGTCGATTTACTGACTTCAAATTTCTTTGCAGCGGCTCTTACCGTGCAATTTGTATCCAAAATATATTGTGCGATTTCAAAAACTCTGCTTTCTATGTAATCTCTGATTACCATCATTTTACAAACCCCTTCATCGGTTTACATTTGGTAAAATTTATGATGTCAGAGCTGAAATTATGCTGAATTATTACATTTTCTGTCTGTCTTGCAATTGCTTTTTTTTCATAGTAAAATATCAATGTTGTTTATAAAATTCTCAATTTGCAAGGAGTGGCCTGTTTGAATCATTCTTTATTCAATAAAATTATTGTTTTTTTCATTATATTTTCCATTGCTTTTACTTGTTTTTCTTGTGCTCTTCCTACACAACAAGATGCGACAACATCTGTAGTTGCCACTAATTTTCCGGCTTATGACTTTGCAAAACAAGTATGCGGCGACAGTGCTCAAGTTACGATGTTACTGCCTGCAGGCGGAGAGAACCACTCTTATGAGCCTACAGCGCAAGATATAATAAAAATCAACAACTGCGATTTATTTATTTATTCAGGTGGAGAATCTGATGCTTGGGTCGATAAAATTTTGAGCTCTTTAGACGAGAAAATTAAAACTCTTAAAATGACAGATTGTGTATCACTTATCCCCGTTGGTGAACACGAAAATGAGTTTGACGAGCATGTTTGGACATCCCCCTCAAATGCTGTTTTAATCGTCGAAAAAATCAAAGACAATCTTAATGTAATTGACAAATCCAATAAAACAGCATACGAAGAAAATGCCGCAAATTATATCAAACAAATCACAGAGCTTGATAATGATTTCTCTGCGTTTTTTAATACAGTTGAGAAAAAAACCATGATTTTCGGCGACAGATTTCCGTTTGTATATTTCACTCAACAATACGGAATATCTTACGCATCTGCCTTCCCCGGTTGTGCTGATCATTCAGAACCAAGCGCAACACAAATTGCCGATCTGATAAAAAAAATAGACAGCGAAAAAATTTCCACTGTCTACTATATTGAATTTTCAAATCAAAACATTGCAAAAACATTAGCTGATGCAACAGGTGCAAAAACAGCCCTTTTCCACAGCTGCCACAATGTATCAAAAGAACAGTTAGATAATGGCGTGACATACGTTTCATTGATGAGGGAAAATTTGAATACATTAAAAAACACAATGCAATAAAACAAGTTTTTCTTATCGATTTTGTGCCTCTTTATCCCATATATCTCTCTTTACCGCACCGAAAATATTAGATCTTAAGAACTTATTATCTTTTTCTAAGTTTCGAATAAGTTCTTTTATTTCCGCTCGGCTGCCGGCTCTGTCCATGGGGCAAGGATTATGTACAACAGGAACATCTACCGCTTTTGCAAATTGACGAATGTCGCTTTCTTCTACATATAAGTAAGGACGAATCACACGCACTTGCGCTCTTTCTAACCATGTGTCCGGCGAAAAGCAGTAAAATCTTCCCTCATAAAAAAGTGACAGCAAAGCAGTTTCTATAACATCATCTTTGTGATGTCCGAGAGCAACTACATTACAACCCAATCGTCCTGCATGGTCATTCAATGCGCCTCGCCTTAAATTCGCGCACAACGCACATGGATTCTGCTCCTTTCTTATGTCAAAAACTATCTCAGCTATATCAGATTCTACTACCTTGTACGGCACCTCGAGTCCTTCGCAATAATTACGCACAGCAGAAAAGTCCATACCCTCAAAGCCCAGTGAAATTGTTACTGCTTGCAGTTCAAAACGTTTTGGGTAAAAACGCCTAAGATTTGCTAAAGTAGTAAGTAACGCAAGACTATCTTTACCTCCGGAAACGCCAACACAAACCTTGTCTCCGTCTTTTATTAAATCGTAATCTTGCACTGCTTTACGCGTAAGACTTAATAATCTTCGTAATTTTTCTTTTCCTGCTTTTTCAAATTCAATCATTTATATCCGGCTCCCAGTATTTTTAAAAGCTCCACGTGCTGAACCATCTAAGTGAATTTATATATTCTCTTGACACTTCACGTGCTGTAAGCACAGGATAAAACAAGACAAACAGCAGAAGAACAAGTCCCAAGTATATCCACATTACTTGCTTATTGATGATACCATCTTCAATCAAATTTTTAATTACATACACTATCATAAATATAATAAACGGTACTGCTGTAAAATAATGGTATATAAAGCAAACTCTTGTAACAAGTACCCATGGTAAGAACTGTACTGCAAAGCCAACAAAAGCCATCATCATTCCTTTATCACGTTTCTTCCATGCATAAAATCCCGCAGGAATTATACACGCAAGACCTGTCCACCAAACAAGAGGATTTCCCATGGAAACAATAGACGTTGCCATACCGTCAGCCAAATTAGCTTGTGAACCTGAATAATAATAAATCGGTCTAACCATAATCGGCCAAGTATACCATGGAGAACCATAAGAATGTCCCGCTGTTAATCCGGAATGATATTCAAACATATACTCCTGATTATCTAACATAATATCTACCAAACCCTTATCAGAAGATGCCATATACGGTATATATGATAAGGTATATATTGCTAAAGGAATAACAATGAAGAAAATAACGCAAGCACAACACGTGGGAATAAAATTCTCAACAAACCATGTTTTTTTAGTTTGTTCTATTACTCTGCCACGCAGCACATCATCAAATTCAAGATATTTTGCTACAAAGAACAAGAAGGCCAGTCCTACGCCTGTATAAATACAAACCCACTTTGTCGATGCACCTAAACCAAACATTATTCCGCAGAAAAGCAAAGGTACCAATGATTTTAAGAAACTCTTCTTCTCATATGACTTCTGAGTGAAGTAGTCATACATAAAGTAGTACATACACAATATAAAGAATGCGGAATACGAGTCGATGGTTGCCAATCTGGTTTGTGCCAACCTCATAAAGTCAAACATCATAAGAAAGGCTGCAACAAAGGCATACGTTCTCTTTTTAAATAACTTCAGACCTAACAAGTACATGAGAGGTACAAGTCCGACACCAAACAGTGTTCCCATAAATCTCCAACCGAAAGGATTCATGCCGAAAATTTGAATGCCCAATGCCATAATATTTTTGCCCATAGGCGGGTGTGTTATTTCATAAATGTCATATCCGTTTATGCTTTCATACGCTGTACGCGGGAAATAAATCTCGTCAAAATACGTAGAACTTCTGTAAGAACTATACGGTTCTACAACCTCCTGTTCATCAAAAAGCATCCCGGGATTACAATCCTCATTCAAATCTTTATTGTACTTTGTTTCTGTTACTTTAAGATTTATTCTTTTATACTCTCCGTTGGAATCCTTGGCGAAAAAGCCCAATTCATTTACGGCAAGTCCTGCAGTGTCAGCAACAACTTTTATCCTCTTTGTTGTAACTTTTTTATCTGTGAATTTCCACTCAAAAAAAGTTTCCATGCTGATAGACTCAAACTTCTTATACTCTCCCGTACCGTCACCATCTTCATAATAAACCGTATAAGAGCCGTTTTTAGGTATATTATTTGAGCAAGCCATTCTTGAAATTTCTGTTTCCGCATCAAACTCAACAATAACATATTCGCCCTTTTCTACTGCTTTCCAGAAAGAAGAAGGCCCGTATGCGTTGCCTAAATCCCAAAAAGACATAACGGAACACACAATCACCATAACAAGCAAAATTGCTAAATCCTTCTTGCCTATCTTCGGGTTTGTTTGTGAAAGAGGATTTGATTTCGCTGCATTTTCTTTATCTGTTCTTATGCAAACTGCGATTACAAAAACAATCGTACCAAGGGCCAAAACAGCGAAAAGCAATTTTAACCATAAGCTTGCGCTTGTATCGACCTCACCCTCTGCTGCAAATACACTCTCGCCTTCGGGAATATTTTTTACTTTTTCCACTTTCACATTATCAATATAAACGGTGCCTGCCGATTCTGCACTATAGCCTCCGATTCCTATTGTAAGCTCAATTGATTCCTGTTTTTCTTCTGTTGTAAAGTATGCTGTAATTGTTTGCCACTTTTCTACAGTTCCGTAGATACCACCCGTTTTCTGGGAGCCCTTTTTAGACGAAATATTAAGACCTGCTCCGTTTTCTGTAGCACCTTTGTCTATATTTTCATACAAAGCATCAAATTGTACTTTATATTTCGCATCTCCGTCAACGGAAATCTCTTGGTATATTCTGGCATCATTATCTCCCGTGCTTTCAATTTTAACACATTTACCGTCAAAACCCATATCTACCAGAGAAATCTTAGTGCGTGAAGAATCACCCTCGTAATCTTTATGGTAATTATATAACTCCCACCCATTAATGGAAGAACCGCTTCCCTTTTCAAAGTCGGCATTACTTATAATATCTGCTCCGGCGCCTGAGCATGCCGCAAAAGAAACAACCATTATTGCAAGCAACATAAATGTTGCAAAAAACCTACTCTTCTTTTTCATCTTCATCACCATGTTCTTCCCAAATCTTCATTTTGAAGGTTTTATTATTTGAAAATACCAAAACACATGCCATTGCAATGAGTGCAACAGCGCAAAATACGTTTGTAACAGCCATAGCAGCTCGTTCTGTATTAAGCGGAGGCCAATAATAATATGCCGCAGTAGCATAATCTGTATCAATTAATTTAGAGCCTATGCTCAAGCCGGTCATTACTTCAAGAACAGTATAAAAGTTTGAAACCGACAGTAAGCCATATAAAGCAAGCATCAATTTGTTGTTTGAATAAATCACAGCAACAAGCAATAATATAATTGCAGGATAAAAATATCTTTCATGCATTCTCGGTGCAAATTGTGTTACTGCATAAATGCACATTGCAGAAAGCAAGTAGACATTGACTTTATGCTTTTTGCCAAAAAGATAAAGCGCACCAGTCAGTAGACAAATAACTACAATCAGCAACATACCTAATGCAAAATATGATAAACCAAAGACTTCCGTACTGTCTTTTACCCAATTAAGTCCCAGTAAATACGGGAAATTAAAAGAGTTAACAGTAGCATAAGAATATCCACCTGCTGTATTCACATATACATTTAAAATCCAACTGAATATGTTCCCGTCCATTTTTATACCGAACGGCAAAATAATTATCATTGCAGTAGCAAAGAAAGCTACGATGCTGTACGCAAAACGGAGCAACCTCTTCGTTAGCGGAATATCTTTTTCTTTTATCAGTTGATTTAACAGTGCATAACCCAATATAGGAACAAAGAAAATACCTTGTGGTTTTAATGTTATTGCAAAAGCCAATGCAATTGCGGAATAAGTGTATTTTTCTTTTTCGATGTAATAAGCTGCAAGTAATATTGCCAAAGCAAGTATTGAATCTACCTGTCCCCAGCAAGCAGAATCCAACAAAACCATAGGATTAAAGAGCCAAATTGCCATAACAAACAAAATCCAATTTTTATTCATCCGTTTATTGGCTATTTTATATATCAAATATGCAATTACACAATCTGCTAAAATTGATGGCAATTTTAAAAGCATATCATAAGCTGCAGTTTGCGTAATTCCAGCTGCTTTTCCAATAACTCCCATAAAATATAAGTGATACATAAAAAGAGGCGGATAATCAAGACTTATACTCTCTGCGTGCGAATAAAAATCCATTATACCCTTGTCTGCAATCGTATTGGCCCAATATTGGAAAAGATTAACATCAATATCACACTGTGGCATTGTAACAGACATTACCAATCGTATTGCAAAAGCAATAATAATCAAATTAATTACTGCGATTTTTATGCTTCTGCCTTCTTCAAGATAAAAATCCTTTTCTTGCTTTTGGGCGTATCTGTAGGCAACACATAAATATAATAAAAGTACAATCAGCATTATCGTTGCTGTTAACATAGTATTCTCATGCTGTGAATTGGATTTTGCAGAAGAATCAGAGCCACCTAAAGTGCTTTCCATAGAAGTGTAAGAAGCACCTTCAGGAAGCTTGTCCAATTGTTCAAGCTGAAAATCATCAAAATGCACGGTTCCGGTATTTATACCGCTATAAAAGCCCAAACGCAAACACACAGTAAAAGACGTCTGATTATTTGCTGTTTTACCATAGTATTCTATATATGTCCACTCATTATCTCCCTTATAGTCCACAGAATGCTCAAAAGTATTCAAAACAGAAATATTAGCTCCTACAGCAGAACTATCCAAACCCACATTAACAGTTTTTACCCATGCACTCATTCTGTAATACGTTTTTTCTATTGCCTTGTCATACGTATACGTAAATCTTGCATCTTCTTTTTCTGACGGAACATCTATCACTATACAGCCACTGCCGTCTATTCCGTCTGTTTCACTGTAACGGAATTCAGCTTTTCCGCTGTAACTGCTTGTTTCTAATCCTTGATACTTTTTCTGAGAATTATCAAAGTTATATTCAGCTATGTTAATGTATTCTGCCTTATTACTGCGAGAACTCAAAATGAGGCCGACAGACAATGCTGCAGCTAAAATAACACATGTAACAATACAAATAACTGTTTTTTTGTTCATGTTCTGGACAACCTTTCCACATGAGCTCCGGGCTCAATTTCAATACTGTCTCTGTACAAAATTTCGTGAATAGTACAGCCTTTTCTTATAATTGCGCTATCGCAATAAAGCTTATCGATATTGCAATATTCTAAATCAGCCTCAAAGCAATCTACAAAATCACATGAGAGCAAATATTCATCATCAGGTTTTTCACAACTCGGATCTGTTTTAACGCTGAATTTATCAGTGCGTATCTCCTGAATTCTTGACATTTTGTTACTGCAAATTTTAAATTCATTTGTTACCACCTCACCGGAATTATTTAAAACTCCGTTTATAACGCAGTTTGATGTTTTAAGCTTTGCACTACCCTTTGCCAATGAACCTTGTCTCACTAAAAAAGCAGATGTTCTTAAATTTCCGCGAAATTTCAATGCACCGCTTATAATTACGCTTTCGGAATTCAGCTTGCCGTACACCGCCATAACACCGATTATTCTGAGTGATGTAGTCAGAAGCGTACTTTTGCAAACACACCTGTTTCTTACAGTCATCTTGTCGCATGTTATATAAGATTCAAAGCATGCTTCACCTGAAATATCGACAAAATCAGCCTCTACCTCAGATCTAAATTCCCCTATACCTTTTATGCTTAAATTATGACAATTTATAGCATCGCACAGAACTTGTTGCTTCTCAATTACAACTCCATCAAACTCATTTCTCATATTACAACATCAAAAGCTCAAATTGATTAAGCTTCCTCCTAAAAACATTAAAAGCAGCATCAATCGGCTCCGTAGTTGATAAATCAACACCGGCTCTTTTCAAAAGCTCTATGGGATAATCCGAGCCACCGCTCTTAAGAAAATTCAAATAAGCTGCTCTTTTATTTTCATCGCCACTCAAAATGCCTGACGCAAGATGTGTTGCGGCAGAGAATCCTGTGGCATATTTATAAACATAATACGAAGTATAAAAATGCGGTATTCTTGCCCATTCCAGAGCAATCTCATCATCAATTTTAACTACTTTTTTAAAGAATTGATGTTGGAGTTTCATGTATATCGCAGAAAGAGATTCACAAGTAAGTACGCCGCCTTTTTCGTACAATTTGTGTGCCTTTTTTTCAAATTCAGCAAACATTGCCTGTCTGTACACTGTCGCTCTGAATTCTTCAAGATAATGATTAAGCAAAAATGCCTTTTCTATATCATCCTTGCTGTTTTTAAGCATATATTCCATTAAAAGATTTTCATTCACGGTAGAAGCTACTTCGGCTACAAAAATCTTGTAATTTGCATATTGAATCGGTTGTGACAAATTACTGTAATACGAATGCATCGCATGTCCAAGCTCATGAGCTAATGTGAATACATCATTTATAGTTCCCTGCCAATTAAGTAAAACATACGGATGACTATCATAACAGCCCCAAGAATATGCACCGACACGTTTACCCTTATTTTCACAAACATCTATCCAACCATCTGTAAACGCATGTTCCAGTGCCTTACAGTAATCCTCTCCCAAAGGCTTTAATGCTTCTGTTACTATTTGTCGTGCTTCTTCAAAGGTATATGTCTTTTCCGGCATTTTAACAAGAGGAACATATAAATCATACATGTGAACTTTCTGTATACTCAATACTCTTTGTCTTATTTGCAAATAATGTGTCAACAAATGAATATGCCTATGCACTGACGTTATTAATCCGTTATATACTTTTGACGGAATATTATCTTGGTGCAAGGCTGCCAAAAAGCTGGATTTATATTTACGAACTCTGGAATAAAACACGTCTGACTTAATGTTTCCTGCATACGCTGCAGCCAAAGTGTTCTTGTGCATTCCGTATGCTTCATACATTGAACGAAAAGCTCTTCTTCTTACATTCCTGTCACGTGATTCAAGAAATTTTACATATCTGCCAATTGTAAGTTCTGTTTTTTCACCTTGCTCGTTAGCAAATGGTTCAAACTTAATATCCGCATTGTTAAACATCATAAAAACATCCTGTCCTGCAGAAGTAGCTTCGCCGGACATAGCTAAAATTTTCTCTTCTCCCGGACTTAATACGTGAGCTTTTTTACGCATTATTTCATCTATAACGAATGAATATTCTCTTAATTTTGTTGTTTTTTTGGTCATCGTTTCAACTTTTCCTCTGTCAAGTTGTAAAAGCATCGGCTCAAAAAAAGATGTTGCTTCTGAAAATTTTGTTATTAAATAATCTGCCTTACCTGCCAATTCCTGTGATTTTGCATTCGTATTGTCCTCATCACGTTTCATGTATGCATACACATAAACTTTCATTATTTTGCCGCTTAATTCATACATATCTTTCATGCAAGAATACAAAGCTGTGCCCGTCTTGGTAAATTTAGTACGATGTTTTGCCATCTTTACGATTTGAGCATCAGCCTCATCTGCAGCTTTTTGCCATTCCTCGACAGTTTCAAAAATATCCTCTAAACGCCACTTGTAAATGGCATCAATTTCGTTTCTTTTCTTCAAATCTTTCATTTTAAATCCATTCTCCCTGTAATATAATTTTTATAAATTCTCAGCACTGTTTACAGTATGCTTAAGAAGCACTGATGTAGTTACGGCGCCCACACCACCCGGAACAGGTGTTAATGCTGACGCATATTCTTTTGCTGCCAGATAATCAATATCGCCGCACATATTGCCATCAACAAAGTTTATGCCAACGTCAATAAGCACTTGCCCTTTGGAAAAATGTTCTTCTCCTACAACATTTGCTTTTCCTGCCGCCGCTATTATAATATCTGCATTTTGGCATTCTTCTTGTATGTTTTTTGTTTTTGTGTGGCAAACGGTTACAGTTGCATTTTTATTGATAAGCATTACAGCCAGCGGAAGTCCCACTACTGAACTTCTGCCGACAACTGCAATTTTTTTCCCTGTAACATCTATACCGTAATAGTCCAACATTTCAACTACTGCAGTCGGTGTACACGGAGCATAAGACTGAATTTTCCCACCTTTTGATGCAATCAGGCTTCCAAGTCCTGCATAAGACATGCCGTCAACATCTTTTTTCATAGATATTAACTGTTTAATTTTATCTTCGTCCATGTGTTTTGGAAGTGGTCTGAATAAAAGTATCCCATGAATTCCACTGTCTTCATTGATGCTTTTTATAGTATTTTCTAATTCTTCTTGTGAAGCATCCTCTGACATAATGTATTTTTTTACTTCTGCTCCTGCAGAGAGAAATCTTTTTTCTGCTCCCTTTTCGTATGCTTCGTCAGCACCTTTGTTGCCAACTCTTACTATTGCCAATGTAGGTACTATACCCTTTTCTTTTAATTTTGCAATTTTTTCTTTGCAAATCTCCGTAATTGCCGTTGCTACCGGCGCACCACGCATTTCCGTCATTTCCACCCTCCATATTATATTGTTGTCAAATATTCGGCAACAATTTTATAAACCTTTTCACATCTGGGAATATATTCCAAACAGATTTTCTGCGCCTGCTCATCAGTTTTTTGCGCAAAAACTCTATCTTTCATAAGTCTTGTATTAATATAAACATTTAACACTCCGCCTTGTATTGCCGTCTGACACATAGTGGCTGCTACTCCCACATCGCTAAGTGCTATTTTAGATCCTTTCACTGTCAATTCTTCCAAAATAGGCACTATCTTACATGCTTCTTGCAAAATTTCCATAGGAGCACTGCAAGCAAGACGTAAAGCTTGCTCTAAAACTTCATTTCTTGTAGGATCATCCTTTGGAATGCCATACGCCTTTGAAAGGGGTTCAAAAACTTCTGCATCCTTATTGATTAAGGATTGCATATTATTGATAATTTCTGATGTTTCATTCAAAATTCGCTTAATATCACATTGATATTCTGCATATTTCTTTTTTCCATTAGTTAAAGATGCAACCATGGAACAGAGAGCAGCACTGAGACTTCCTGCAAGGGCAGATGCTCCTCCGCCACCCGGAACAGGTGCCTCCGTACTTAAGTTTTCCATGAATTGTTTTATAGTTAAATTATTCATATTTAATCTCCCGGCTATTCGGTTTACATGATTTATATATATCGTTGGTAATATTATCATAAATGAAATATAATCTCAACAATTTTACCCTTATTTTTCGAATAATATTAATTTTTTATCTGCGAACACATTTTTACGAAAAACAATATAATGTAACAAACGCAATTAATCCCAATTGAGGTGCAAAATGAAAGTAATAGTAATCAAACCACCGAAACCCATCAGTTGTTTATTAAGAACGGCCTTTGGCATGAAAAAAACAGATTGATTCATACGAAAATGAGAGGATGCGTCAACTCCGTAGCACCAACCCTGCTTTGGGCATCAGAAAAAGCGAGCGAATATAAATCAGCTGTATTATTTTCAATTTTAAGGAGCTCAGAAGCAAAGTTCGATTGTTCCTCCTCCGATTGATGTAAAAACTTCGCTTTAGACAAAATTATCGGAACAGCGGCATTTTGTTGCAACAAATCCATAAGGGCTCCACAATTTCGCCGCATTCCTAAAACTCTGATATAAGGCACAGGTGAAGTCACATTTTTGCGCAAAATACCCAGCATGGAAGCGAAAACAATGCGTCGTATTCTCGAAGCGGTATATCTTTTTGAGGTACATTCCTCAACTAAATCTGCAAATGTACTACAGTTACATGCAGCGTCGTAAATCTTATATTCCAATCCTTCACTTACGAAAGGTCTATCCCGTAAACCCTCCACACCAAGCCGACGCAAGTCGGCTATAATAATTTTCTCGAAATTTTTCGCATACACAGGACACTTTCCATCATTGATTTCTCTCTGTAAAATCTCAAAAGATTCTGCAGGCACATAGTTTTGTACCTCAGAGATTTTCCCTTCGTATATCAATTGTCTGATAAACATGGCGCTGCCTTCACCGCTATGCCCTGCACCATTTCTTTTTATCGGTACTATCTGCATATTTGCTTGCAGACGATTCAACGCGCGCAAATATTCCGTTGCCAAGACGTCATTTGCCTTTGCTACGACGGAATTCCTGCTGGCAGCCGCAAACGAACAGCCTGCTTTTAAGGACTCTTTATTTACAGAAGGGCCATTTATTGTTTCTTCGGCAATTCTCTTTAGCTCATCAGCTCCGGAAACGCCTTCGAAAGATTCACTGCCAAAAGAAATATGAGTAACAATACCTGTTTTTTGCAACAAATCAACTGCTCCGGTCGCAAAGTATTCAGCAGACGAAAGTGCATATACAGCCGGCAGCTCCAATACCATGTCGACTCCGCTTTTAAGTGCCATTTCTGTCCTTGCCCATTTGTCAAGAATAGCAGGTTCTCCCCGTTGCACAAAATTTCCGCTCATAACTGCAATCACATAATCCGCCTCTGAGAATCTACGCGCCTCAGAAATGTGATATTTGTGTCCGTTATGAAAAGGATTGTATTCGCAAATAATTCCGCATACTTTATGTTTTATCATTTTTCACCTGCCGGCAAGAATTTCAGCTTTTGATATTATATACTTTTTTCATTTATAAATAAAGCCTTTTGCTTAAAAACAAAGGACCGAAAATCAACAGCATAAAGCTGTGATTTCCGGTCCGAATCAAACCATAGGATTTGTATTATTTCAACTCAGCAAAATACTTAATTGTTCTAACCATCTGGCTTGTATAAGAATTCTCGTTGTCATACCATGAAACAACTTGTACTTGGTATGTGTCGTCAGAAATCTTAGATACCATTGTTTGTGTAGCATCGAAGAGTGAACCATATTTGATACCGATGATATCGCTTGAAACGAGCTCTTCCTCTGTATATCCGAAAGAAGCTGAAGAAGCAGCTTTCATTGCAGCGTTGATGCCTTCTTTAGTAACGTCAGCACCTTTAACAACAGCGATAAGGATTGTTGTTGAACCTGTAGGAACAGGAACTCTCTGTGCAGAACCGATGAGCTTACCGTTGAGCTCAGGAATTACAAGGCCGATAGCTTTAGCAGCACCTGTTGAGTTAGGAACGATGTTAGCTGCAGCAGCTCTTGCTCTTCTCTTGTCTCCTTTTCTGTGAGGACCATCGAGAACCATCTGGTCGCCTGTGTATGCATGAACTGTTGTCATGATACCGCTCTGGATAGCTGCGTAATCGTTAAGAGCTTTAGCCATAGGAGCAAGGCAGTTTGTTGTACAAGAAGCAGCAGAAATGATCTTGTCATCAGCTGTAAGAGTTTTCTCGTTAACGCTGAATACGATTGTAGGAAGGTCATTTCCTGCAGGAGCAGAAATAACTACCTTTTTAGCACCTGCATCGATGTGTGCCTGAGCTTTAGCTTTTGATGTGTAGAAACCTGTACACTCAAGAACTACGTCAACACCGATTTCTCCCCAAGGAAGATCCTTAGCGTCTTTCTCTGCATAAATTGTGATTTTTTTGCCATCAACTGTGATAGATGTCTCATCACACTCAACTGTGTGTCCGTCATATCTTCCCTGTGCTGTATCATACTTTAAAAGATGAGCAAGCATTTCAGGGCTTGTCAAATCGTTAATTGCAACTACTTCATATCCTTCGGCTCCAAACATTTGTCTGAATGCAAGACGGCCGATACGTCCAAAACCATTAATAGCAACTTTAACTGCCATAATTGTTACCTCCATTAAATATAAAAATTTACCATTTGTTATTATACCCTACGTATACAAAAAAAACAACCCTTTTATTCTTTTTTAAAAATATGCCGGAACTCAATCCACGTCAGGAGCTCTGTATGCACAAATAAAAATCCTGTTAGGCTCGTAAGAAAGCGGTTCTAAAGACGGCTGAGTAGACCTTATTCTGGCGTCAGAACCTCCGTCATATCTGTAATACAATCCATCCGGTCCTTCCCCTGCATACAAAAATACATGGCCGTAAGGTTCAGGTTCTCCCTCATACCCTACATATACAACGTCTCCCGGTAATAACTTTGCCGGATTTTCTATTTTTTTAAAGCCTTTATCAACCATAAAGGGTATCAAATCAGCCATAAGACCGTGAGCTGTAGGTTGTCCTTCTTTAAATCCGGAATTATAAAGAGCCCAACCTACAAGTCTGTCACAAGAAACCAGCTTTTCACAATCTTCTTTACCTGCCGTAAGTGCAGGATTAATCCTGCAATGACCGTAAGAATAGCCGTTATCTCGTATATGATCAGCTATAATCTTTGCTTCCCAAAGAATTTTTGCCGATACAAGCGTTTTGCCGGGAGCATATATAAATTCTCCCTTTGAATCAAAAACTGCATATCCGTATTCTTTCTTTTCGTCAGCCTTTTCTTTAGCTTCTTTTAAGCTGTCGTACTTTCCTATCTGTGTACCTTCTTCATTATACGGCGAACGCACATAATACGGAGCTGTTCCTCTTGAACAGCTTGTCACAGCAGGACACATCATACAAACGCTCAACATCAATAGCACCAACCTTTTCATAAATAACTCCTTCACAAAAACCTTCATAGTACAAATAACTATGCTTAATTTATAGCTATTCGCGCCTTAAATGTCAATACAAATTTCTCACACAGTCCTTTTTTTTCAGTGTAAAATGTGCTATAGTTTACATTGTTAATTTTGAAAGGCGGTTCAAAAAATGGCATTTCTACCAATTACTGCAAAAGAAATCCATGAAAGAGGATGGGACGAGGTCGATTTTGTACTCGTAACGGGCGATGCATACGTAGACCAT
The DNA here is from genome assembly GCA_017522515.1 of Clostridia bacterium. The sequence continues at coordinate 47,807 of JAFWZH010000232.1, read as the reverse complement.
CCGTCTTTTGGCACGGCAATTATTTCGAGAGTTCTTGAGGACGAAGGAATGCGTGTTGCAATTTTAGCACAACCCGACTGGAAAACATCAAAGGATTTCACTCGTTTTGGCAAACCACGTTTGGGCTTTATGGTAAATTCCGGCAATGTTGACTCTATGGTAGCTCACTATACCGCCGCAAAAAAAAGACGTAGCGATGACGCATACTCTCCCGGTGGCAAGGCAGGATTCCGTCCCGACAGAGCACTTACCGTCTACTGCAAAAAAATAAGAGAAATTTACGGAAATATTCCCATAATTATAGGTGGCCTGGAAGCTTCCCTCAGGCGTTTTGCCGGTTATGACTATTGGAAAGATAAGGTTATGCCTTCTGTTATGGAGGATTGCGAAGCCGACCTGCTTTCTTTCGGTATGGGCGAAAATCAAACTCGCCAAATTGTCAGGCGGCTAAATAACGGTGAACCGATTGCATCTCTGACAGATATAAGAGGCACTTGCTACATGACGAAAAAGCGTCCCACAAAGAAGGCGGCTATCTATTTGCCTTCCTTTAAAGAAATCACAGAAAGCAAAGAAAAATATGCTGAGTCTTGTCGCATTGAGCTTGACGAACAAGACGCTGTGCGCGGCAAGCCTCTTATTCAAGAACAACAAAAAGGTTGGCTCGTTCAGAATCCGCCTATGATGCCTCTTACAACAAAAGAATTAGATGAAATATATGCTCTGCCTTATGAAAGGACATGGCACCCTTCTTATGATGCAGTTGGCGGTGTACCGGCTATTGCAGAAGTAGAATTTTCCATAACTCACAACCGTGGTTGCTTCGGAGCATGCAATTTCTGTTCAATTGCTTTTCATCAAGGACGTGCTGTCACTTGCCGAAGTCGCGAGTCGATTTTGCGTGAGGCGAACTTACTGACGCAAAGGCCCAATTTCAAAGGATACATTCACGATTTAGGCGGGCCTACAGCGAATTTCAGAATCCCGTCTTGTGAAAAACAAAAAAAGCACGGACTTTGTCCTTCAAAGAAGTGCTTGGCGCCTACTCCATGCAAAGCTTTAAAGGTTGACCATACGGAATACCTCTCTCTGCTTAGGGATTTGCGCGCTGTTCCGAAAGTAAAAAAAGTATTCATACGTTCCGGAATACGTTATGACTATTTACTTTTAGATAAAGACGATACATTTTTTAAAGAGCTTGTAGAACATCATGTAAGCGGACAGTTAAAGGTGGCGCCTGAACACTGTTCTGCCGCTGTATTGGATAAAATGGGCAAACCTCACATCGAAGCATATAAGAAATTTGCGCAAAAATACTTTGCAATAAGCAAAAAGATAAAGAAGGAACAGTATTTGGTGCCGTATTTGATGTCTTCGCATCCCGGTTCAACCTTGAAGGATGCGATTGAATTAGCTTTGTTTTTAAAAGAACAAAAGTTAAGACCTCAACAAGTACAAGATTTTTATCCTACACCGGGCACAATTTCAACCTGTATGTTCTACTCCGGAATTGATCCTTATACAATGAAAAAAGTATATGTGCCAAAAACAAAAGAAGAAAAAGCAGAGCAAAGAGCGTTACTGCAATATTTCCGTCCGGAAAACAGGCAGGCTGTTATTGCCGCACTAACAAAGGCCGGAAGAAAAGACTTAATCGGAAGCAAGCCTGAGTGCCTTGTTGCGCCGATATCCACTAAGCAAAAAACGTTTAAAAGTAAAGTTCCTGCCCAAGTAACAAAAAAGCACGGCAAAAGAATGAAACGATAAGATATTAAAGAGAGGCTTTTATAAGATGGAAAATCAAATTAAAATTTCTGATTATATTAAAATCGGCAACATGCCTACAGGTAATTTGAATAAGATAACAGACGTAAAAGGCGTGCGTGTGGGGCATTCCACAATAAAAAACGCAGAGAATTATACCGGTGTTACAGTAATTTTACCTTCAGAGGATAACATTTACACAAATAAACTGGAAGCAGCAGTTTACGTTTTAAACGGTTACGGGAAAAGTGCCGGTCTTGTACAAATCGATGAGCTTGGTCTTTTAGAAGCTCCGATTGCCCTTACAAACACACTTAATGTAGGCAAAGTATTAGACGGTATGCTTGATTATGTTATCGACAATTTAGCAAACGATGATGTATTTTGTTCAATCAATATACCAGTTTTAGAATGCAATGACAGCCTCATAAATAATATCAGAAAGAGAGCTGTTGAAACCAAGCATGTTTTTGAAGCTATCGAAAACGCATGTGTGGACTTTGAAGAGGGTGACGTAGGTGCAGGTTCCGGCACAAAATGCCACGGATTTAAGGGAGGCATTGGTTCTGCTTCAAGAATAGTAGAGATTGAGGGCAAGGAATACACTGTCGGAATACTCGTTCAAACCAACCACGGGCACTGCGAAGATTTGCGTATTGACGGCAAAAAAGTAGGTCTTAAATTAAAAGAGCATATTGACAGACTAAATTACGCAGAAAAGGGTTCTGTGATCGTAATTATGGCTACTGACATCCCTCTGTCTAACAGACAAATCAAAAGGGTTTTAAAACGCGTAGATATCGGTCTTATACGTAATGGTTCATATACAAGTCACGGTAGCGGAGAGGTATTCTTGGGTTTTTCCACTGCAAATGTCCACACAGACAATTCAGATACTTTTTTTACCGCAACCTATATTAAAGATGATTTTTTAAATTCTGTTTTCAAAGCTGTCGGCGAGGCAACAGAAGAGGCTGTTTTGAATGCCATGCTTAATGCTCGCGAGGCTAAAACCATTCAAGGAAAGACTTGTCACAGCTTAAGAGATTTTCTTGATGTAATATTAGATGAATTTAAAGAATAAAACAATTTGATACAGCATATAAATGAACCGATACAATATTCCAGGAGCTTATGCTGTGTCTTTGACTTTATTTTTTAAGAAAAAGCGTGCTTTGTTATTACAGCGAAAATTAAACAAAGCCGCCTATAATCGATATAAGCAATCAGAATCAATACCATATAAAAAAGCAGCGGCAAGAATAATTTGTTTCGCCGCTGCCGAGATTTTATTGTTATTAATTATTTACATAATATAGTCTGCAGGATTTTTGAATTCGCCATTTAAAATTACTTCAAAGTGAAGATGCGGCCCTGTAACTCTTCCCGTTGCACCCATTGCCGCAATATGGTCTCCCTTTTCAACCATGTCGCCTACTTGTACAAAAGCTTCATCTAAATGAGCATATTTTGTTTCAAATCCGTTACCGTGATCAACCAAAACATAAAGACCGTAACCTGTTTCAAATCCAACGTATGTAACTTCACCCTTAGCTGCCGCAAATATAGGTGTTCCCGTGAAACTTCCCAAATCAATTCCCGTGTGGAATTTTGTATTACCGTTTATAGGATCCTTTCTATATCCGAAGGGGGAACCTACGCCGCCCTCTGTAGGATAAAAATCAGGATATCTGTCAAGTTCGTCTCTGAAAGCATCTGCCTTTTCATACAAAGCAGAAATCAATTCGTTACCTTGCTCCGTATATCCGAAATAATCTCTGATCAAAAGCTCTGTCTCTGCGATGCTGTTTTCAATGCTGTTTATTTCTCCGTCAGAACGTGATGCTGCCGAACCTGTCAAATCAAGATTACCGATTTGTTCCTTGAGAGCTTCGCCGATTTGTTCCTTTTCTATCTGACTGTTTTCTATTTCTTCTTGCTGGTTTTGAATTATTTCATTCTTCTCAGCAACATCTTTCTGTGTTTCCTCAAGGGACTCTTCTAATTTATTAATCTGATCGTTTTTCTCAGAAAGCTTGTCCGAAAGTCCGGCTTTATCCTTTGCCAGTTGTTGGTTTTCTGCTTTAGATGCAAACAAACCAATTCCCAATACAGAAATAACTGCACAAACCAAAACCATAACAATGGCACCGTTTGAAATAGATTTTATTTCTTCAACGGCTGCTTGCAACAAGCTTTTAACAAAAGATTGCTTTGCTGTATTATTTTCTTTCTGCGTTTCGTTGCTTTGTTCGTTCATCAAAATTATCCCTTTCTTTTTGCGTGCCACAAGCTCGCAATCGAGGTGATTATATCATTAATATAACTTTTTGTAAACTTTGTTCATAATTTATTAACATTTTTACCATCTTCCCGGTTTTTTATCCGGTCTTTGTCCTCCTCCCATTTCACCGGGGCCCATATCAGGTTTCATTCCGGGATTACGTCCGCCGCCAAAGCCACCACCCATTCCACTTTCACCGATATAAGACAATATTTGCGAAACAGAAACTTCACCTTCTATATTTCCTCCGCTATATGAACCGTTGGCCATAAGCCCGTCACTTTTATCGCCGCCGGAATATTCTCCTCCTGTATATACTGTATATGTGGAACCGCTCTTTATATCAGGCGAGCTGAAAATTACGGAACCAAACGTTTTTGATGGTGCAAAATTCAGCAAATCAGCACCGTTTTCATCAACAATCCTGATTATTGTTTCTGCTTGCTGCATACCGTTAAATGTTATGATAATAACATTTTGTGTTGATGTGCCTGTGGGATATTCCGCCATTCCGTTACTGCCGGCTGCTGCCAAAAAGCCTCCGTTAGCATAAATTGTACCGTTAGCATCCAAAGAACCGTTTCCTCCGTTTGTGGGACCATTAACTATAGCTACGCCTCCGCTAATCGTCAAATCTCCGTTTGAATCAAGTCCGTCACCACTTGCATCAACATACAAGTAACCTCCGGAAATATTAACTTGACAAGCCTCTTGGTATTGCATGCTGCCTCCACCGCCACCAAAACCGCCAAATCTTTCGTTTGAGTTTGAAGTATTGTTGCCAACCGTAGCATTAAGTCCATCATCACTTGCCTTAACGTACGTTTTACCTCCGGAAATATTAATTACCGTTGCCTCAATGCCCTCATAACTTTTTGTAATATTTATTGTACCACCGCTTATAGCCAATATTTTATCGCAGTGCATTCCATCATCAGCAGCGGATATCGAAACTTCACCGCCTGCTACAGCCAGCAACGTTACTGCCTGCAAGCCATCCTCATAAGCCGTAACATTTACATTCCCTCCATCAACATATACATAACCCTTTTGGTCATTATTTTCTTTTGTAGATTTTATACCATCGCCGCTTTTGGAGATAGCATTAATTTCACCGTCTTTTATTACTACGCAGTCATTTCCTCTTATGGCATTATTTACTGCTGTAACATTCACTTTTCCGCTTATTATTTTCAGCTCATCCTTACATCCTATACCATTATTAAAGTTAGTCGTAACATTTAATGTACCCTTACCATTAATAGTAAGTGCTTTTTTACTGAAAAGCGCCGCATTAGGCTCACCGGTTGTTTCTCCTGTTGTCTCATCTACTTCTGTTACGGAATATTCATAGTTTTCTTCGTCTGTCAGAGTGTTTACAGTATTCTCCGCTAATGTTATCACTGTTTTCTTCCCGTTATTAACGTATATCGGAGCACTTTTTTTACAATTAATTACCGCACCGTTCAAAACCAAATGAACTTGATTTTCACCTGCCTCAACATACAACTGTCCATTATCAGTACTGCCGCTTACAACGTAAGTGCCTGCCTCTTCGATTTTTACCGTTACACATTCGCCTTTTATTATTTCAGCTCCGGCACCTGATATATCAGCATTGTTTCCGTCAAATTTTATCTGACAAGCTTCATTGGTTACACTCGTATCTTCATCAAATCCGCTGTAAGTTACATTTATATTTGTTCCGGCTGTGGCTTCCTGAAGATTTTCCTTGCCAATTTCACTACTGTTCCAATAATTACTGCCGCCACTGCCTCCTTTATCAGAACCGGGGGCTGCATTATCATTTATTTCACTGTTACAACTTGTCGCACACAGCAAAAGCACAATAAAAGCAGCAAATATTCTGTATGTTTTCTTGTAATATTTATGTTTCATTATATACTTCTCCTATCTTTTTGACCTTCAAAAACAAAAAGGCACACTCAAATCATATTAAAGTGTACCTTAACAAATTGTCATTTTTGTGTCTTATTTGTATTATTTTATTTTCTTACATACTCAACAAAGCTAAATGTAATTTCGCCTGTTATTCCTGCCGCACCTCTGTAAGATGCTGTTATGTCTTCACTCTCGGAGACAACACTCCACTCGGCCATTTCGTCAAGATTCGGGAAATATACATCCTTTTCAAAAGATTTTTTGAACTTTGTTATATAAGCTTTATCGCAATAAGGAAGCATCTGTCTGTAAACGCTTGCACCGCCTATTATAAATACATCCTCTGAAGACAAACCTTCATTCTCGAATTTTTTCAATAAATCAAATAATTCATCAAGAGAATGTGCTACCACAGCGCCCTCAGGAGCGTAGTCAAGGTCCGGGTTAAGAACGATATTCCGTCTGTCCTTTAAAACACGACCACCGGGAAAAGTTGCCAATGTATTTGAGCCTAAAACTACCGTTTTCCCTGTAGTCAAACGAGCGAATTGTTGCAAATCTTCTTTTACTCTTGCAAGAAGATCTCCTTTATTTCCTATTCCCCATTCTGCATCTACTGCAACTATTACATTCATTTATGCTTGCCTCCACATTATATAGCCATCTCGATTTTACCGATTTTTTCGCCATGCTGATAATTTTCCACCTTGAAACTGTTAGGTGTAAAGTCATAAAAATTCGTAATGCTCTTATCCAGCTCTACCTTTGGTGCAGGGTACGCTTGACGTTTAATCAGCTCTTCAACAATCGGAATATGTCTGTCATAAATATGCGCATCTGCAATTACGTGAACAAGCTCCCCCGGAACCAAACCGGAAACTTGAGCGAACATATAAACAAGTGCTGCATACTGTGCCACATTAAAAGCATTTGCAGCCAACATATCCTGCGAACGCTGATTTAATATAGCACAAAGTCTACCCTCTGTTACATTAAAAGTCATACTGTAAGCGCAGGGATATAATGCCATTTCATGAAGATCTTGGAAATTATACAAGTTTGTCATTATTCTTCTGCTGGCACGATTGTTTTTTAAATCATAAAGAACTCTGTCTACCTGATCGAACATACCTTCTTTGTATTGGTGTTTAACACCTAATTGGTATCCGTAAGCCTTACCGATAGAACCATTCTCATCAGCCCAAAGATCCCAAATATGACTGTTAAGATCATGAATGTTGTTTGATTTTTTTTGCCAAATCCATAGGATCTCATCAACCGCCACGGAAAGTTTTATCGGTCTTATTGTAATTAAAGGAAACTCCTTTTCTAAATCATATCTGTTTACTACTCCGAATTTTTTCTTTGTGTAAGCAGGTGTGCCGTCAGCCCACTTCGGTCTGACTCCTTCATCCTTTTCCCATGAGCCGTTTTCTAAAATATCTTTACATGTATTAATAAATGCTATATCTGCCGAACTCATAAATTTGCCCCCTTTAACTTTCTTCTTATTCTTTGTATCGCATTGTCAATTGACTTACTTTCTTTGCCAAGCGTGGCGCCTATTTCCTCGTATGTACCGCCTTTTAAGTACTCACTTAAAACAATTTTTTCAAATTTGCTAAGTTTTTCTTCTATTTCCTTATATAAATTATCTCGCCACTCACGATTTTCTATTATGCTGACGGGATTATCATCAGAAAGTTCTTCCCGGTTATCAAGCGAAACATAATCATTAAGCGGTTGATGCTTTTTCCTTGCTGCCGTCTTTATCGCTGTATAAATCTGCCTTTTTATACAAATAATCGCATAAGCGGAAAAATCCACACCCTCTCCGGCTGAATAATTGCATATTGCCTTGTACAGTCCTATCATTCCTTCTTGTACAATATCATCGCTGTCTCCTCCCAGCAAAAAATATGTTCTTGAGGCGGAACGTACAATAGACTTATATTTATTAAGGATGTACTCGCAAGCAACATCATTTCCTTTTTGTGCCTGCAAGACGTATTCTTCGTCACTCTTTAACAATCTTTACGCCTTCCTTGGTGTCAATAAGTGTAATTCCCATTTCTTTAAGCTTATCTCTTATTTCATCAGCAGTTTTAAAGTCTTTTGCTTTCTTTGCAGCCGTGCGCTTCTCAACAAGCTCTAAAATCTCCTGTGATACCTCCGGCTCGTCACTTTCTGCTTCTTTACTGTCTGCATTTGAATTTTCTTCTATAGACAATCCCAACACTTGGTCTGCGAAAAGTGCAAATTCGTAAATATCGTGACTCTTTTCGCTGTTTTTCAAAACTTTCCACAATATACCAAGTCCAAGCGGCACATTAAGGTCATCGGACACTGCTTCTGTAAACTCTTTTTTCCATTCTTCTATAGTCTCTGACGGAATATTGCCCGCAGCCGCCGCTTTGTGTTTTGCTACTGCTGCATACAAACGTGTTAAAGATGTTTGAGCCGCATCAAGAGCGTCCCATGTAAAGTTTAATTTATTACGATAGTTACCGTTCAAGCAGAAATATCTGTATGCCAAAGGCGAATAACCTTTTTCAATCAAATCAGAAACAGTATACGTATTTCCAAGACTTTTTGACATTTTACCGTTGTCTACAAGCAAGAACTCACTATGCATCCAATAGTCAACAGATTTTTTCCCTGTAAGGGCCTCCGACTGAGCAATTTCATTTTCGTGGTGAATCGGAATATGATCCACACCACCTGTATGAATATCAAAACAATCGCCCAAATACTCTCTTGACATTGTAGAACACTCAATGTGCCAACCGGGGTAACCCATTCCCCAAGGGCTGGGCCATTGCATAATGTGCTCTTTGGGAGCCTTTTTCCATATTGCAAAGTCTGCCGGATGGCGCTTCTCATTATTAACCTCTACACGCTCGCTGGCGCCTGCAAGCTGTTCTTCAAGATTTGCTCTTGACAACCTGCCGTAGCGCGGAAACTTGGAGATGTCGAAGTATATTCCGTCGCTTGTCTCATAACCGTAACCTTTTGCACACAATTCCTGTACAAACTCAATCATTTGATCTATATGCTCTGTTGCTTTTGGCGTAAGCTCCGGTCTTTCTATATTGAGCCTTTTAAGGTCTTCGAAAAATACACCGGTAAAATATGCTGCTATTTCCCAAGGTGTTTTCTTTTGAGTCTTAGCTGCCTTTTCCATTTTATCTTCGCCTTCGTCACCGTCCGAAGTCAAATGTCCCACATCAGTGATATTCATAACGTGTTTAAGCTTATATCCGTTAAGTTTTAAAGCTCGTCTTAAAATATCCATAAAAACATACGTGCGCATATTGCCTATATGTGCGTAATTGTAAACCGTTGGTCCGCAAGAATATATTGTTACATTTTCTTCACTCAGCGGTTTAAACTCTTCTTTTTTTCTCGACATTGTATTATAGACTTTCATTTCAATCCTCATCTTTCCCGTTGCTTCCTCGCAACTTTTCCAATTCTCGTTCTATCATTTCCAATTCCTGTGCCACAGGATCAGGAACTTTATTATGCTCAAGGGCAATTGAAGGAGCTACATCAGGTTTGCTGTCAACTCTCTCACCGTCCATTTTGATAACTCGGGCTTTCATGCCTGTTACCGTTGAATTCTCAGGAACATCATCCAGTACAATAGAGCCTGCACCTATCATAGCATTATTTCCAATCGTAACAGGTCCTAATACCTTGGCTCCGGCACCTATCAAAACATTGTCGCCTACTGTAGGATGCCTTTTGGAATGCTTTTGCCTTCCAGTACCACCCAAAGTCACTTGGTGATAAATTGTGCAATTATTACCTATAACTGCTGTCTCACCTATTACCACACCATGTCCATGGTCAATAAACAAGCCCTCTCCTATTTGCGCCCCCGGGTGAATCTCAATGCCTGTTCTCCTGTTTGCTATTTGGGATACCCATCTTGCTAAAAAAAACAGCTTGTGTCTGAAGAAAAAAGCCGATATTTTGTGATAAATAAGTGCATGCAAACCGGGATAAAGCAGAAAAACCTCCACTGCATTTCTTGCAGCAGGGTCTCTTTTTGCTATTGATTTCGCATCTTTAATAATCCCCATACTATCACCATTGATTATTCCTTACTTATCAAGTATATGCATAACTGTATATACTTGATATATTTTATCACATGGAATTTATTATTACAACAAAAAACATGGTATGTCTATGGCTATCGCAAAAATAAATTGCGGTGAGTTGGGCAATATGGTATAATGGCAAAGCTTGCCTGGTACGAGCGTAATATTTGCCTGCATAGTTAAATGGATATAACAAGCCCCTCCTAAGGGCTAGTTGTAGGTTCGATTCCTACTGCGGGTGCCAAAAAGTGTCGAATCCATCGTGTTTTCGGCACTTTTACTTTTCTTTATTCACTCAAATTTTCAGATTAAATTTTTATTTTAGAATAATAAAATTGTTTTGATGTCAAAATATATATGCAGCAAAATTCAAGGAGAATGCAGCATGTGTACAGCAGTCACTTATAAGACAAAAAATCATTATTTCGGCAGAAATTTAGACTTAGAATACTCTTATGACGAAAAAATCACTATTACACCGAGAAACTATGCTTTTCATTTTCGCAAAACAAGTAAAATGGAAAGCCATTTTGCGATAATCGGAATGGCCTATGTTTTAAAAGGATATCCGCTATATTACGACGCAACAAACGAAAAAGGTCTTAGCGCCGCGGGACTAAGCTTTCCGCAAAACGCAGACTACAAGCCGTATTGCAGCGGAAAGGACAATATAACTCCGTTTGAACTTATTCCGTGGATTTTGGGGCAATGCGAGACAGTTGCAGAAGCGGAAAATCTGTTAAAGCGAATCAATCTTTTTAACGAGAATTTCAGCGAAGCTCTTCCCCTATCGCCGCTTCACTGGATTATATCAGACAGAGAACGTTCTATTACGTTGGAATCAACGCCAACAGGAATACAAATCTATGATAATCCGATTGGAATTCTTACAAACAGCCCGACTTTCGATTATCACTTATTTAACTTGAACAACTATATGAAGCTCACAAAAGGCATTCCGGATAACACCTTTGCCGGAGGAAGCCGTAATTTAGAATTAAAAACATACTCCCACGGAATGGGCGCTATAGGCTTACCCGGTGACGCTTCCTCTTTATCAAGGTTTGTAAGGGCAACTTTTGTTAAAATGAATTCAGCTTCAGGTTCGTCTGAAGCTGAAAGCGTAAGTCAGTTTTTTCACATACTAAAGTCCGTGGAAATGCAAAGAGGTTGTGTGCAAACAGTAAAAGGTCTTTACGATATTACAATTTACAGTTCTTGCTGCAATACCGACCGTGGTATTTACTATTATACTACGTATGACAACAGCCGAATACATGCGGTGGATATGCATAAAGAAAATTTGCACGGCGACACTCTCATAGAATATCCTCTAAAAAAAGAGCAATCGATAGAATACCTGAATTAAGTTCTCACAGTCACGAAAAATCCGTTAAATATATAAAGCGCTTGACAATCACAAATACCGGTAGTAGAATTCGCGTGTATTATTTATCAGAGCAGATATTGCGCGTCAAGTACCGAAGGATGGGAGTAGAGCCTTCGGGCGAAAAATGCAAGTTAATTACTAAAGCATTTGCGGTGCAATATTACATCCGCTGCGACCTTCATATAGGTACAACTGATGATGCTCTCTTATGGTTAATTCTTATATTAATGAAAGGGAGTTTTATTTATGGGAAAAACAAAAAAACTTTTTGCATGTTTTACAGACGTGCACTCTATTGTGGCAATGGCACTATTCATTGCGTTAAGTATAGTTTTCGGCAAATTTCTTGCATTTAACATAACATCTTCAATACGAATAAGCCTTGAAAATCTACCGATAATTGTTGCTGCTGCTGCATACGGGCCTATTGCGGGAGCCGTTGTGGCCGCTACTGCTGATTTAATAGGCTGTGTTATGGTAGGTTACACAATAAATCCCATTATTACCATGGGTGCCATTTCAATAGGGTTAATTGCAGGAACATTATCTCATATAAACTGTAACAAATATCTCAAAAGTTTTATTACTGTTGTACCTGCTCACTTTATCGGCTCAGTGATAATAAAAACAATAGGCCTTTATGTATATTTCAAGTTGCCGTTTTTGTTAACTTTTGCCGGTCGTGCAGGAGTTTATGCAATCACATCAGCTGTTGAAATATTAATTCTTCATATACTTTTTTCACAAAAAATCATTCAAAAATTCGGAGGTTTGCGTAAAAAATGACTTACGACCAGGCATTAGAATATATCCACGGAATATACTGGCGCGGCAGCAAATTAGGCTTAAGTCGCACCGAAGAAATTTTAGAACTTTTAGGCAACCCCCAAAAACAGCTTAAATTCGTCCATGTGGCAGGTACAAACGGGAAAGGCTCTACGTGTGCAATGTTAGCCTCAATTTTCCGTAAAGCCGGTTATAAAACAGGCTTGTATATCTCACCGTACATTGTAAGATTTAACGAAAGAATGCAATTTAACGGAGAACCGATTACAGATGATGAATTGGCAGAAATAACAGAATATGTCAGCGTTTTTGCCGAAAGCATGAAAGATAAACCTACAGAATTTGAGCTTGTAACAGCTATAGGCATGGAATTTTTCAAACGTAAAAAATGCGACATAGTAATTCTCGAAACAGGTTTAGGCGGCGAACTTGACTCCACAAACGTAATTGACGTGCCGGAAGCCGCTGTAATTACTGCTATAGACATTGACCATATAAAGGAGTTAGGCGGTACTATAGAGAGCGTTGCCTCTGCAAAGGCAGGTATAATAAAAAAGGGCGGCGACGTTGTTTTCTACGGAAATAACAGTGTTGCCTCTACTGTTTTCGCCCGTAAATGTCAAGAAATGGATGCAAATCTTATTGAAGCGAATTTTGAAAAACTTAAAATAAAAGAAAGTACTATAGACGGTGCAATTTTTGATTATTCTGTCAGAGATACAATTTACGAGAATGTACACATTCCTCTCCCCGGCACATATCAAGTTTACAATTGCGCCCTTGTTTTGACAGTAATAGAAGTTTTAAAGAAAAGGTTCAAATTAGATAAAGAATCTGTTATAACAGGTATTGCAGATGTCAAATGGCCCGGCAGATTTGAAGTTTTGCGAAGAAATCCTATTTTTATTGCTGACGGAGGTCACAATCCCCACGGTATACAAGGCACAGCAGACAGTATCCGTCACCATTTCCAAAACAGGAAAATAATAGCTATTATGGGAGTAATGGGAGATAAAGATGTTTCTCCGATGCTTGATATTTTGGCTCCTTTGGTAAAATCCGCTTATACTGTAAAACCAAATAATCCAAGAGCGATGGACCCGGAAGTTTTAGCTGAATATTTCCGCAACCGAGGCATTCGTGCAATAGCTTGCGACGAGATAGAAAAAGGCGTTGCCGCCGCACTTAGGGAAGCAAACACCGATGATATAATTTGTGCTTTAGGATCTTTTTACATGTACGGTGACATTGCCGCGGCTGTAAAGAAATTGTCAAATTAAGCGGATTTGGCTTCGTCATCATCCTCATTTTCATCAATATCGTCTTCGTCCCGATCCTTTAGTTTTAGCAGTTTTAACTGTTCCTCTGTTTTTTTGTCTTTCGGGAAAATCAAGCGGCGCAAGCCAAAGGCGATAGCCAAAGTCAAAATTTTCTCCGGTGTAAAAGGCAACCATAAAGCCGCCATGTATGCTCCGGCAACTGCTGTCATCCAAGAAACGTCAAATAACATGCCAAGTCCAAAAAGTATATAACTCCATCCGTTTGTTATTAACCATGCTATACCAAAGCACAATAAAAATCGTGGATTTAAAACCATGTGGCGTAGAAATTTAAAAAAACGTATACAAAGAGACTTTAATTTTTTCATTAAAAAATACCTGCTTTCTGAATAGATTTCTCCTCAGCAAAAGAAGAAACATTAAACAAAGACAGCACCTCGGTTATTTTGTTTTCGATAGCGAATTCAGATACGTTACCGTTGAAATATCTTAAATCTACCATATAAATATCGTCAAAATGACCATACAAAAACGGCACAAAACAGTTCGCATATGAATCCTTAATTACAAGTAATTTTCCCCCCGCATTTACTGAAGCATTTTTCTCTTCTCCGCTTTTGGAAATATGAACAAGTCCGTAGTTTCCTCCGTAAAAGCCTGCATATATATCTTTTTTCTTCTCAAAAGAACTATCCCAGAAGCCATATTTAAGCTCACTTTCTTTTCCGTCGCAAACAACTGTATATTCTTCAATCTCTGACGGAACATACACTTTAACCGTGTCATAAGCAGCATCCAAACACAACACCTTAGAATACAACGTTCCTCTAAATGTCTCTGATACAATCTTAATATCAAAATCCTCAGAAACCTTTTTTTCTCTGCCCGTACTTTCACACCAATCAAGGTATGAAGCAAAGGCACTATCAGTAGTCCAATGGTGGTCTGTTTTATAATAAGAATACGGAATTTCCGCTACACTTTGTGTAACATCAACAACAGTAAAATCTTTTAAAATTGTTTTTGCTTCTTCAAGAACTTTCAGCTCATTAAATGTAGGCGAGTTTGCAGGTAGCTTCTCTTTTAAAACTTCTGCGGCCGTAGGCACAGGCATAAAGCTCAATTTTTCTTTTGAAATACCATGATTTAACAAATTGTCATAAAACAAGGCTATGGCTTTTAAATTCTTTCGATATATATCCGAATCAATATCGGAGTCAGTTTTTTTCTCTATATAATAATTGTCATCACAGAAATACACTCCGCCAACATCTTTTGTACCTATTGTTTTAAGAATAGAATTTTTTAATCCGATAAGCGTTTCTCTTCCCGTCATTCTGTCGCTGACATATTTCTCCATATTTTGTTCAAATGATCCGTCAAATATTGTTTCTACTGATGCTGAGGGAAATTCCTGCAAATAACGATTCTCATTCTCTGAAAAATCCATATTGAAATACAAAAAGCTTCCTGCAGAAAAAAAGGCAAGAAAAAAAGCAAATATAATGATCATAATTTTATCTTTTAAGTTTTTCACTGATTTGCCTCCTAAAATCTAAAATATAAAAATGGATTATACGAATCACCTGCAAGAAACATTACAGACAGTAACAACAATATTGTTACCGCAACACATTTCCAATAATCATTTTTGAATTTACGCGAAAGCTTTTCTTTTATGTTTTTTCCTATTTGTGTAGAACAAATTGCAGCTAAAACAAAAATCAGTAATGAATTACATAAAATATATGTTGTTTCTTTATTCCACAAGCTAACACCTATACCAAACATTCCTTTGAAGAAACTAATAATTTCATTTGTTGTTCCGCACTCAAATATTACCCAGCCAAATACAATTAAAAGCAAACTGTATAAATGAGCAAAAAATGCAGGTATCTTTTTTAAAAATTTTAACAAAAAGGCTTTTTCAAGTACAAGAATCAAGCCAAAATACAATCCCCATATTACAAAATTCCAACTTGCACCATGCCATAGACCTGTAAGCATCCAGACAATCAATATATTAAAAATCTGCCTGATTAATCCTTTTCTGTTTCCTCCCAACGGAATATAAACATACTCTTTAAACCAAGTGCCTAAGGAAATATGCCATCTTCTCCAAAATTCAGTGATACTCTTTGATATATACGGATAATTAAAATTCTCCAAGAAATTAAAACCAAACATCTTTCCCAAGCCAATAGCCATATCGGAATAACCTGAAAAATCAAAATAAATCTGAAAAGTAAACGCAATTGCGCCAATCCATGCCTTTCCGACAGTCAAAAACTCCGGCGTGCCATGAATTTCCGTCCATATCGCACCTATTTGATTTGCAATAATAACTTTTTTTGCAAGACCAACAGAAAAGCGCCAAATACCTTCAGAGAAAAGCTCCACACTTTCTTGTCTCTTCGACAGCTCTTTCGCAACCGTTTTATATTGAACAATGGGGCCCGCAATTAGCTGAGGGAACAAAACAACGTAGGTGGTAAAATTCAGCAAATTTTTCTCTACAGGAACAACCTTTTTATATACATCTATAACATACGACAAAGCTTGAAATGTATAAAAAGAAATACCTATAGGAAGCGAGATTTCAAGCAAATCAAACTTTCCTGCAACTATGGTGTTTACACTTTCTATAACAAAATTTGCATATTTAAAGACGCCTAAAAGCGCAAGATTAATTACAAGCGTCGCCACAAAAACTATTTTGGCTACCACAGGTTTGTTTGAGTACTTATTAATCAACACACCTGCAGTATAGTCCGTAAAAACGGTAAAAACCATAAGTAGCAACAGTTTCGGTTCGCCCCATGCATAAAAAATAAGGCTCATAAAAAGAAGCACAAAATTTTTAAGTTTGCGTGGTGCGATGTAATATAATAATAAAACTATAGGTAAAAATCCGAACAGAAATATCGGCTTGCTAAAAACCATAATTAAAACGCTTTATCAATAATTGTTTTTGCTGCTTCTATATTGTCTGTAACGCAAAAAACAACATATTTTCCTTTCTGAATTGCCACAGCTTTTTCCAATTTTGCCACCTCTGCCGGCGCATAGCTCGCAAAAAGCTCCTTTCGTTCATCAATATAGGAATTAACACTTTCAAGCATTTTTTTTGCTGTAATTTTATTCGGTGCTGTAAAAATTGTAACTTCATCAGCCAGTGAACCCCCGGCTTTATATGATACGCCTGTAACACCTTCCTCAATAGTAAAAAACAAATCAAGAACTTCTGATTCAACTTTGCTCATTTCACTTGCAAACTCAACCTTTGAAACAATTTCCGAAGCTAACGTCTCAGCATCTACGGAATATTCCTTATTACTGTTACTTTCGCTTTTTTCTTCTGCGCAACCTGCGAAGCAAAGTACACTTGCCATTATAATCAAAAGAATCATAATCAGAAATAAATTATTTTTTTTACTCATAATAAAAACCTCCGTATCAAATTAACACATAAACAGATTAAATTGTATGGCTCTTTGTATATTCCAACCATATTTTGTAATACTCCACAGTGGGATGGATGCCATCCGTCGCCGCATGGTCCGGCAAATAACCTTCATTATCAATCATTACCTCTTGAACATTTAGATAATGATATTGTCCTTCCTTGCAAATTTCTCTGATAACCTCATTATATTCGGCAATACGTTCGTTATTTTCAACGGAAACATCTGCATCTCTTGGATTACGCCCCACCGGTATAACACAATAAACATATATTATTGCGTCAGGATTTATTTTTCTGATTTCATTCAAAAATTGTGTGTAAAACTTCTTAAAATTTGCTTTCGGCCATCCCAACTCATTATATCCAAACATAACATAAGCTTTTTTGAACTCGTTCTTTTTTTTCAGAGCCTCCAAAAATGTCAAGGATTCTCCATCTACTTTAAATTTAACAAGCTCACTACCGTCAATATTTATAAGTTTTTTTATGGTAAGACCTACCTTTGCATAAAAAGTGGCATATTTGGCTGTTCCCGTAAACATACCAAAGTCTTCCATTCGAGAGTCACCTATAAATATCGCATCTTTAAAGTAGTTCATATCAACAGCAGGCAATTTTTCGTGTACAGGCTCACCGAATTTATACTCCCCAACCGGAGTTTTAGTTGGCTGTACAGCTGCAGTTTGCTGCGGGTCTTCCGTATATGTTTGCGGCATGTCTGTTGTCTGAACAGTAGGATTGCTTCCTGTCGGTTTATGTATAATTGCGGAAGCGGTGCTTGCAGACTCATTTATTTGTTTATCCTCTCCAATGTCATCAATAACTACAAGAATAAACATAAAAACAACGATTGCCAGCAGTATACAAGTGATCACTGTGGAAACCGTTCCGTTTTTATTTGAATTATTTTGTCCCTCATTGTAATTCATATAATCGAACCTCTCGACAATCTTTATCTGATACAGTATATAACTGCAAGCCAAATATTGCAATGTAAAAATCGCGAATTATTTTAAATTTTTACACTCTTGATATGATTCTTTCTTCTGTTAGAATCATATCCATCGGAACATCATGCGGCATTACGTTTGCCAATTGTTTCTCTACCTGAAATTCTAAAGCAAACGCAATTTTGCAGAAAGTTCCACTGCCGTATTTACCAAAATATTTATCGTAATAACCGCGTCCATGTCCTTTTCTGTTGCATTTTTCATCAAAACCAACACCGGGAACTGCCATCAAATCTCCTTTTTTCGGAATATACAACTCACAGTCGTGGGAAGGTTCAAATATTCCAAACTTACCGGATTGCAACTTATTTAAATCTTCAAGAATATAAAATTCCATCATATCTCCATCAACCCGAGGTACAGCCAATTTTTTACCATCTTGTATTACTTTTTGTAAAAGCCACCAAGTATCCGCTTCTTCTTTTGTTGATACGTAACACATAACTAAATCGGCATCATCATATTGAGGAAGCTTTATGAATTTGGTTTCAGCCACAAATCTTTCAGAACTAACCACTGAATTTATCCACCATTCCATCTTTTATTAATCAACCCTCTTGAGCTTTTATATCAATTAAATCTTGTTTTGTCAAGTCAAAACGAAAGCTTTCAAGTATTGAAGTAATTATTGATTTTTGTTATACTAACCATCGCGGCATAAAGCCGTGATGTATTTTGCGGAGGTTTTAACAATGCCATCAGAACGTATAATTAATATGCATACACATATTTTCCCTGTAAAAATTGCGGATAAGGCAGTAGGTGCCATAGGTGATTTTTATGATATTAAAATGGAAATCAAAGGTACTCCCGAATATATTTTAGAAGATGGTAAAACAATAGGCGTAGAAAAATATCTTGTCAGCTCCACTGCAACAACTGCACATCAGGTACAGTCTATTAACAACTTTATTGCAGAACAGCAAGCTTCTCACCCTGAATTTATCGGATATGGCTCTATACATCCGGATTTTGAGGACATTCCCGGAGAAATCGACAGGATTATTTCTCTTGGCCTTCACGGTATAAAGCTTCATCCTGATTTTCAAAAGTTCAACATAGATGATGAGTCTGCATATCCTATTTACGAGGCAGCACAAGGTCGTCTTCCCATTCTTTTTCACACAGGAGATAACCGATATGATTTTTCAAAGCCTAAAAGATTATATAATATTGTCGAAAAATTCCCAAAATTAATAACTACTGCTGCGCATTTGGGAGGTTACAGATGTTGGGAAGAAGCACAAATATATTTCGGACATCCTCGCGTTTATATCGATACCAGCAGCGCGCTAATGTTTGTTTCTCCCGAAGATGCTTCAAAAATCATACATGCGCACGGTGTCGATCATGTATTTTTCGGAACTGACTCCCCAATGTGGTGTCACAAGGACGAAATGGAACGTTTTAACAAGCTGGATATTACAGCAGACGAGCGTCGCATGATTTTATCAGATAATGCCCTTAAATTTTTCGGTTTATCATAATACCATAATTTTCATAGAAAGTGTTCGGCCTTTTGCCGCGTCAACACATTTTGTATTAAAGGCGTGTATCTCTCTGAAACCCATTTTTTCATAGAGTTTGCACGCTCTTTTGTTTTCTGTATCAACAGTGAGTCGTATACCATCATCTTCAAAAACATCTTTTACAAAATCAATAACAGTTTTTACAAAAGTTTGTCCCTTACCCATCCCGCAAAGGTCAGGTCTTAACCCAAAAGCAATATCAGTATAAGATTCATCGTCGTAAAAGCATCTGAGCTTATTATCTTGAATTTGCGCAGACCATCCGAAAGCAACAAAACCGCAAGGTTCGCTGTCAAAGCAAGCTTCTTCTGCTTCATTCAAATATACTGCAAAATGAAGTCCGTTTTGAAGCTCTTCAATTTCGTCTTCACTATCCGAAAAACTATAAATCTCATAAGGAAAAGGATACTTCCATTTAGATATTATTCGAGCAGCCTCTTCTGTCATTTCTTCAATACGAAACACTTTTCGGAAGTCCCTCCTTCTAATTCATTCTATGTGTTTTGATTACTTTGGATTTTTTCAACAATTTGATACAACTCTTCGTTTTTCTCTTCAAGCTGTTTAACCTCCGAGGTTCTGTTTACAAGCATTGTTGATATCACAATAAGAAATGCCAAAAGAATACCCATAATAATCAATAAGTATTTATTCAAAAGACGAATATCATGCATATCCTTTGCTTGATTTTTAAACAAAATCGCCTCTGCAGGTTGTCTTTGTTGCGCATTTTGAGTTTGATGCTGTTCTATGCTTTCTTCTATTTCGGCTTTTTCAGAAACTTTTCTATAGCTGCCGTAAGCCGGTCTCACAGACGTTACAGAATGCTTTCGTTGAGGTTGCGGCTCATAGTATCCACTTTGTCGTTCAAATATTTGACCTTTGCTGTATTTTGCCTCTCTCTGCTGAACAGGAGCATTCTCTCTTTGTCCGCTTCCCATAACATTTGCAAGTTTTTTATTTCCTTGCCCCTCTGAATTCATTTTTGTCTTTATGGTTCGCCCTGAAGAAGGTTTCTCTGCCTCTTCTACAAGATGGTCAAGCAAACCTATAGACTCAGCCCTTCTCTCCACATCTTTTACAGAATTAAAGATTCTTACAGCACCAATTCTATCACCGTTTGCAAACACAAGTATCCCCAAAACCATGACAGCATCATAAAACTCCGGAAAGATTGTTACTGCCTTGCGAAGATAATTTTTAGCAATATCCTCATGACCGTAATGAACCTCATGAAGCGCCTTGTTATATAAAATAAAAGACGTTCTCATCTGTTCTGTGGCAGGTTTATATATTTCAGGGATATGTGTCAAATCTATTGGTTTGAACATTCCCACTTCTTTTACTACATCGATCATGCTACATACACCACTTAACAAAAAATGTTTTTACTCACCGCAACAATTCTTATATTTTTTACCACTACCGCAAGGGCAAGGATCATTTCTTCCCACCTTAGCACCTTGTCTTGTATAGCTTTGCGGTTTAGGCTTTGACTCCTTAATTTTTTTATCTCTGTTTTCTCCGGCAAAGCCCTCTTTTCCGGGACCGGCAACTGCTTTCCTTTCTATTGCTTCACCGCGTTTCACTTGAATACTGAATATTCCTCTTACAGCCTGATCCTGAATAGTTCTGTTCATATCCTCAAACATACTAAAAGCCTGGAATTTATACTCTACAACAGGATCTCTGTGACCATACGCCTGCAGGCCAACGCCATATTTCAATTGGTCGATAGCATCAATATGTGTCATCCAGTTTTCGTCAACAGACATCAGCATAACAACACGCTCAACTTCTCTCATAACATCACTGCCGAGTTCTTCTTCTTTTGCATCATAGCGGCTAAGTGTATCTTCAACAAGAGCCTCAATAATCTGTTCCGGTTTCAAGCCCTTTCTGCTATCATTAAAAGAGTCGACTATATCTGCAGAAACAATACCCACAAGGTCGCGCTTAATGGGTTCTAAATCCCACTCTGCAGGTGAAATATCTTTATTGCAATAAAACTCTACCGTCTCTGCAATTCTGTTTCGTATCATGGATGAAAATTGTTCCTTCATATTTTCTCCGTCAAGGACACGTCTTCTTTGAGCATATATTATCTCTCTTTGCTGATTCATTACATCATCATATTGCAAAACATGTTTTCGTGTTTCGAAATTTCGTCCTTCTACCTTTCTTTGAGCATTTTCTATAGCTCCGGACAGCATGCTGTTTTCCAAAGCAAAGTCATCTCCCAGACGGCTCATCATAGCTTCTATTCTTTCTCCTCCAAACAGACGCATAAGGTCGTCCTCCAAAGAAATGTAAAAGCGAGACATTCCGGGATCTCCCTGTCTGCCGGCACGTCCTCTGAGCTGATTATCAATACGTCTTGACTCATGACGCTCTGTACCCATGATAAACAGACCTCCGGCTTCTTTTACTTTTTCTCTCTCAGCTTTTGTTGTTTTGGAGTATTCCTCTACAAGATTTCTATATTCTTGACGTGCAGATAGGATAATCTCGTCTTCTGTGTCTGCATAACTATCTGCCAAGGCTATAAGCATATCATCGTATCCCTGTTTTCTCATTGCCTGTTTTGCCATATATTCGCTGTTACCGCCAAGTACAATATCCGTACCGCGTCCCGCCATATTGGTTGCAATTGTAACTGCTCCAAACTTACCTGCTTGTGCAACAATTTCTGCCTCTCGTTCATGATTTTTAGCATTCAAAACATTATGCTTTATACCACTTCTGCTGAGAAGTTTGCTTAAGTACTCAGATTTTTCTATAGACACAGTACCTATCAGCACAGGTTGTCCTTTTTCATGAGCTTCTCTTACATCATTAACCAAAGCATTATATTTGCCATTTACTGTTTTATATACAACATCAGGGAAATCTTTTCTTGCTACCGGCTTATTTGTGGGAATAACAATAACATCCAAGGAATAAATATCGTTAAACTCTCCTTCTTCCGTTTGAGCTGTACCTGTCATACCTGACAATTTTTCATACATGCGGAAGAAATTCTGAAAAGTAATGGTAGCATGTGTCATACTTTCTTTTTCAATCTTAACATGTTCTTTTGCTTCGATAGCTTGATGCAGGCCCTCATTGTATCTTCTGCCAAACATAAGACGTCCTGTAAACTCGTCTACAATTATAATACTGTCATCCTTTATAACGTAATCAATATCTCTTTGCATGACACCGTGTGCTTTCAACGCTTGATTAATATGATGGGATATTGTCGCATTATCGGAATCAGAAAGATTCTCTATGCCAAACCATTTTTCTGCCTTTTCAACACCGTGTTTTGTAAGTGTTGCGGAACGAGCTTTTTCATCAACAATGTAATCCTCTGTCACATCATCCATAAGGTTTTTGTTATCTGTCTCTTTAATAACAAGTTTTGACAATGTACTGACAAAATTATCTGCTCTTTCATACATATCGCTGGATTTCGCTCCCGCACCTGAAATAATAAGCGGTGTCCTCGCTTCATCTATCAAAATGCTGTCTACCTCATCCACAATAGCAAAATTAAGATCTCTTTGAACAAGTTGTTCTTTATATCGAACCATATTATCTCTTAAATAATCGAAGCCCAATTCATTATTTGTTGCATATGTAATATCACATGCATATGCTTCTTGCCTCTCCTTGGGCTTCATGTCGTGGATAATAACACCCACCGAAAGTCCTAAGAAATTGTATATTTTTCCCATCCACTCACTGTCACGCTTTGCAAGATAGTCGTTTACAGTAACAAGATGAACTCCTTTTCCCGAAAGAGCATTCAGATAAGCCGGCAAAGTAGAAACCAACGTTTTACCTTCACCCGTTTTCATTTCTGCAATTCTGCCTTGATGAAGAACGATTCCACCAATAAGCTGCACATCATAATGTCTTTGGCCTAACACACGCCAAGCTGCCTCTCTCACAACAGCAAATGCCTCAGGTAAAATATCATCTAGTTCCTCTCCGTCTGCCAACCTTTTTTTGAAAATGTTAGTCATTTCTTTTAGTTCGCTGTCTGTTTTTGCCTTCATAGTAGGCTCTAAACTATTTATTTCTTCAACTATCGGCTTAATTTGTTTGATTGCACGATCGCTGTATGTTCCAAATATTTTCTCAAATAATCCCATTTTTCCACATAACCTTTCCTCTAATATTACACAGTCTACCCCTTTTAATTCATTTCATCAAGGGTTTTATTAAAGCCTTCCATATAATGATCCATAAAATATCTTACTTCCGGCAAATCGGATTCATCAAGAGATTTTCTTGTTGTCTCCATAGCTTTTACAAACTCTCTATTGCCTGATTTTACTTCCTCTGCACACTTTATATATGCCGAAAGCTTGTCTGCCGCCTTGACTATCGGATAATACTTTTCATCGTTATTCTCATAGAACAAAATAGGTCTATAGATTTCATCCATATCCTCCGGAAGCATAGATAAAAGTTTTTCCTTTGCCACATCCTCTATATCCTGATAATTTGCCTTTATCACAGGATTATAATACTTAACAGGTGTGGGTAAATCTCCTGTAATAATCTCCGCTGCATCATGAAATACGCCATATACGCAAGCTTTGTCAGGCGAAAGTTCTTCACAACCGCAAAGCTTATTATGAATAATGGCAAGGGCATGAGCAAGAATAGCAACCACGAGGCTGTGCTCCTGAATGTTTTCAGAGTTGGTATTTCTCATAAGCCCCCAGCGTACAATATATTTCATTCTATTTATATATGCATAAAAATCAAACTGTTCCTTCATTTCGTTAAGCCCCTGTCAAATCCAATACAAATCCTCGAAGGTCTGAAGTGCATACGCATCTGTCATTCCTGCAATATAGTCTGTAACTATTTGCTCAGGTTGCTCATCCTCCCCATATCCCTTTTCGTCAATGTATGAAATAAGCCTTTGCATGGTTTTGCTTTTATTTTTGCGATCAAGATTTTTGGCATTTTCATAGAGTATTTCGAAAAGTCCCTCGATTGCGTTTTTGGCAGTTATTTCATATCTTCTTAAAAGTCCGGATTGGTAAATTTGCTTGTTGTTGGTCAATATCATTTCACGCAAAGCCTCACCCTTTGCTCTACTCAATCGAATATACTCTGTATTATAGCTGTTTTCTATAAGATCAAGCACAAGTGTATTAATCATTTCTCCGTTGGTAGCACCAAGCTCACAGCGAATTTCAGGACTTATATCTTTGTAATCTATAAGTTTAGCTCTGATTGCATCCTCAATATCCCTGCCAACATAAGCAATCTTGTCAACAAGACGCACAACACAAGCCTCTAATGTATACGGCATGCACTTTCTGTGTTCTGTCTCATAAATTAAATTCGGGTCTTTCATCTTGTCTGCGTACAGAACGTACTCGTCATAATTCTCTCCGCAATGACTTACTATACCGTCCCTTACCTCGTATGTAAGATTAAGACCATTCTTCTCATATATTTTTTCTTTTGAAATTCTTTCACTAAGCCTGTCAACAACTCTCAAGCTATGTGATTCGTGGTGAAAAGAAAGAGCCGGATTTATCTTTTTAATGCAACTATCCAGAACTCTTTCACCTGTGTGTCCAAAAGGAGCATGGCCAACGTCATGCCCCAAAGCAATTGCATTTATTAAATCTTGATTAAGCCCAAGCGTTCTACCAATAGTAACAGAAATCGCACGTACATACAAAACATGTTCCATTCTTGTACAAATATGGTCACTTTTCGCATTAAAGAAAACTTGCGTTTTGTGACGCAGGCGTCTGAAATCCTCCGAATACAGAATTCTGTCTGCATCCCTCTCATAATCTGAGCGAATTTTGCACGGTTCTTCGGGCAAACGTCTACCCAAAGTATCTACGGAATGTGCCGCCAGCGGCGAAAGTTGCTTTTCCTGTTCAAGTCTGATATCACGCCACATAAATTACGCCCACCACATTTCTCCGGCTTTCTCAAAAATGAGAACTTCCTTAAGCAATGAAATAGCTTTTTGAAGACCCTCGGCAGGAGACATAAGAGAGTCCTCATGCTCAATGCTGATTACATCATCATATCCTACCAACTTGAGCATACTAACTATATCCTTCCACATTTTGTAATCATTACCATATCCCATTGTACGGAATACCCATGCTCTGTTAATTACATCGCCGTAATGCTTTGTGTCAAGAACACCATTTTTGGCAATGTTAGCTTTATCAAGGCGAACATCTTTACCGTGTACAAAATAAACAGCGTCTCCGAGCGTGCGAATAGCCTCCACTGGATCCATACCCTGCCAAATAAGGTGACTGGGATCAAAATTCGCGCCGATTATATCACCAACTGCCTCACGCATTCTGAGGAGTGTTTCCGGATTGTATACGCAGAAACCGGGATGCATTTCAAAACAGATTTTCTTGATACCGTGTTGCTTTGCAAACTCTGCAGTTTCTTTCCAATACGGAATGAGTACTTCGTTCCACTGGTAATCAAGAATTTCAAGAAAATCCTCAGGCCAGGGACATGTTACCCAGTTTGGATATTTTGATTCAGGACAATCACCGGGGCATCCGGAAAATCCTACAATTCTGTCAACTCCAAGCTTTTCTGCAAGTAAAACAGTATTTATAAAATCATCATGGAATTTCTTGGCTTTTTCTTTATTCGGATGAACAGGATTTCCGTGACAACTGAGTGCACTGATTTCCAACCCATTGCCATATATTGCATTTTTAAACGCTTCGAGCTTAGAATCATCGTTTAAAAGAACTTCGGGATCGCAATGTGCTTTTCCCGGGAAACCGCCACAACCGATTTCCACCATTTGAACACCTGAATCCGCGAGATATTTCATCGCCTTTTCAAGTTCCATTTGTGATAAAACTACTGTTAGTACACCTAATTTCATATATTTAACCTCCGTTTTATATTAAGTCAAATATCAGTATTATTTATTTTTGTTAAATTCATTCACAAGATACGCATTTATAAAACCATCAAGATTACCATCCATAACTTTCTCAACTACAGTCTCTTCGTAGTTTGTTCGATGATCTTTAACCAAAGTATACGGGCAAAATACGTACGAACGAATTTGACTTCCCCACGCAATTTCCATTTGATTACCCTTTATGTCTGAAATTTTTTCTACATTTTCTCTCTGTTTAATTTCAAACAATTTTGAGCGCAACATTTTCATTGCTGTTTCTTTATTTTGAAGCTGAGAACGCTCTGTCTGACACGCAACGGTAATACCTGTAGGCTTATGTGTAATTCTTACAGCAGAGTCTGTTTTGTTAATATGCTGTCCACCGGCTCCACTGGAACGATACGTGCCTATTTCTAAGTCCTCAGGTTTAATATCTATCTCGATTGTATCGTCAATCTCAGGCATAATCTCAACAGATACAAAAGAAGTGTGCCTTCTGCCGGCAGCATCAAAAGGTGAAATGCGCACCAAACGATGAACACCATGTTCACTTTTTAAGAATCCGTATGCGTTATCTCCGTTGACTTGGACAACAGCACTTTTAATACCTGCCTCATCTCCATCAAGCAAATCCACCAATTTAACTTCATAGTCATGTGCCTCACCCCAACGCATATACATTCTCAAAAGCATAGATGCCCAATCTTGCGACTCTGTACCACCCGCACCGGGATGTATTGTAATAATTGCATTGTTAGAGTCATACTCTCCTGTAAATAACGTTTCGAGGCGCAGCATATTAAAGTCCTGCTTATATGTTTCAAGCTCTGCCGCAACAGCCTCAACCACAGAAACATCGTTTTCTTCATTTCCTATGGCTATCATCAGTTCAATTTCTTCGTATTTAGACTCAAGATTAGTAAATTTTCCCAATTTAGTTTTAAGCTGTTTTAAGTGTTTAAGAACGGCTTGTGACTTATCGGGATCATTCCAAAAATCAGGCTCAGATGCCTTGTTTTCTAATTCTTCTATAAGATTTCGGATTCCCTCCGTGTCAAAGTGAATCCCTCAAATCGCATAAACTTTTTTGTAAATCGCCCAGCTCGGACTCGAACTGTTCTAATTCAAACATCGCTTATCAACTCCTTCTTTGCCATTCTAACATATTATTTTATAAAATGGAACTCAATTTGCCCCATTTTTACATTGCAATTGACAACTTTTACTCTAACTTTATCTCCTATTGCATATTTTCTTCGATTTGTTTCTCCAATGGCAATCATCTTTTTTTCATCAAATATCATATAATCCGGCATGCTGTTATAAAACACAAGTCCCTCTGCTGAATTATCAAGTTTAACAAATATGCCGAAGCCCGTAATATTGCAAATTGTTCCGTAAAAAGCATCTCCCAAAAAGCCATTCATATATTCAGCCACAAGTCTGTCTGTGTACAGACGTTCTGCACTTTCAGCTTCTCTTTCTGTCAAAGAACAATGCTTGGCTGCATCTGTACTTATGCTTCTCCAAAAAGCTTCTTGTTTTACATTCATTTTACCACGCAAAACCGCCTTTATAATTCTGTGTATGAACAAATCGGGATATCTTCTGATGGGCGATGTAAAATGAGTATAGTATTCTGCCGCCAAACCAAAGTGACCCTCGTTACAAGGTGAATACTCCGCTTTTTGCATTGCACGAAGAGCCAACATGCTTATAATAGGCTCCGTGGCTTTTCCCTTAGCTTTTTCAAGAAGGCACTGAATTGCATAGGACGGATCAGAACCCTCTCCCCTTAACGTGTATCCCATACTTCTTACACTTGTAGATAAATCCATTAACTTTGTAGGCTCAGGTGAGCCGTGTATACGAAACATAAACGGTACTTTTAACTTCGCAAAATGTTCCGCTATAGTTTCATTAGCTGCAAGCATAAATTCTTCTATAATGTTATTTGCAAAATTTACGGAATCCTCCGCAACATCAATCGGTTTCCCGTTATCGTCCGTTGTAACGTGTGTTTCCGGGAACTCAAAATCAACAGCACCCCTTTGATATCTCATATTGTGCCTTACCTCAGCAAGTTCCCTCATAAGTCTTATATCCTCAAGATGCTCAGCATATTCTTTCTCTAAATCTTTTTGCTTATAAAAAGCGCTGTCACCCTCAAAAAGCGCAGTAATTTGCTTATAAGTTATCTTATAAGCTACACATATCAAGCTTTCAAAAATATCATAGCTCTCAACATAGCCTTTTTTATTTATAGTCATTATTATTGAAAGTGCAAAGCGGTTTTCTCCTACATTAAGACTGCATATTCCGTTAGATAATTTTTGAGGGAGCATTGGCAGAACCTTGTCCACGAGATACACACTGGTGCCCCTTTTATATGCTTCTAAGTCAAGCTCTGTACCTTCTTTAACGTAATGAGCCACATCTGCTATGTGAACGCCAAGTTCAAATTTGCCATCCTCTAATCTGCAAATTGATACACCATCGTCCACATCCTTTGTCTCCTCTGAGTCTATAGTGACTATTTTTAATTTTCTCAAATCCCTACGTCCACTGCGTAATTCATTAGCTATCGCAGTGTTACTGAGCGTAGTTCGTATATGAGAGATTTCTTTTTTTACAGCCTCCGGAAAAGACGACCTTTCCTCTATTAATTCTTCCGGTGTCTTGTACACCGGTCTGTCAATTTTCTTTTCTTCTTTTTTTGCAGGTTTCCTCCTTGCTGATAAAGAAAAGTCTTTATTTCTGCTCTTTTTACTGCTGCTTCTCAGATGTCTGATTTTATTCCTGCCTGCTTTGGTTTTACTAAGTTTTCTTTGTCGTTTCATATTATTTGTTCTTCCTGATGTACAATACATCTGTATTTGTCTTTGCGTTTATACGCAAAAAGCCGCGCTATAAATTGCACGGCTTCAAATAAACTGCTTTTCTATTTCCCTGTTTTTATCATCTCAGCCCATACGCATGAGCACACTGAGAACAATTGCAACTACCGCAAAAAATACGGAGAGCACAATTGTAAGCTTTGATAAAAATCTTTCTTTGCTCATTCCCTTGTTCTTACTGTAATAAGAATCTGAGTTCTCACCTGTAATTACACTGCTGAGACCTTCGCTTTTTGACTCTTGCATTGCTACAATAATAATAACAATCAAACAAATAAGCATATAAAACACACCAAGTATTATTTTTAAAGCTGTCACCTGTTCCACCTCCGATATTCTTCATTAAAAATCAGGCAATGGTGATTATAACACATATAAATTTCATACGCAACCCTTTTTTTCTTTAATTCAATAAACGTCAAAATCTTGACAACAAACTATTTTTATAATAGTCTTTACAAAACGCCAACTCAAACGGACAGGTACATTACAACATGAATCATTTTTACAAAACTGCAAATTCATATTTCAAAGAGCGTTTCGGTTTTAAAGTCTACAAATTGGCACTTGACGGCGGAATGACATGTCCCAATCGCGACGGTACTTTAGGCACTCGCGGTTGCATTTTTTGCAGTGGCGGCGGCAGCGGAGATTTCGCACAAAAGCAATGCGGTGACATAAAGCTCCAACTTGAACAAGCAAAAGCACGCCTTTCAGGCAAAAATCACGGTGAACATTTTATAGCATATTTCCAAAGTTTTACAAACACATACGCAGATGTAGATACATTGCGCAATTTATTCCTCCCTGCTATTTCGGAGCCCTCTATAATCGGACTTTCCATTGCCACAAGACCTGATTGTCTGCCGCCGAACGTTATTGAATTAATCGACGAGCTTAATCACATAAAACCTGTTTTTATAGAACTGGGACTTCAAACAATACATGAAAAAACCGCGCAATTTATAAGGCGCGGTTATGAGCTTAAAACGTACGACGAAGCCGTGTCAAGCCTGCAAAAAACGGGAGTTCACATCATCACTCACATGATTTTAGGCTTACCCTACGAAACAAAAGAAATGATGATGCAAACAGCAAAACACATAGGCAACGTAGGCAGTCACGGCATAAAACTGCAGCTTCTCCACGTTCTCAAAGGCACAGACTTAGCAACATTTTACGAAGGCAGCGGCTTCAACACTCTTTCCGAGACGGAATACATCGACGCTCTTTGCGAGTGTGTATTAAGTTTACCCAACGGCACCGTACTTCACAGGATAACGGGAGACGCTCCCAAATCCTTGCTTGTTGCGCCAATGTGGTCAGCAGACAAAAAACGCATTTTGCAAAAAATCAAGGATGAATTTTCTCACAGAAACATTATATTAACTTAGACTTATCCCAATACCGCATTATGAGCAGCCTCTTTAAGTATCGAGTTGTGTTCGGTAGTGCCATAGCGATAATTTACGGTACGTACATCCACCCCAAAAATCGTTTCAAAAGCAGTGTATGCCACCAAAACACTACCCGTGTTTGACGGATGATACAAATCAGGCTCATAAAGCTCTATTTTGCTTTTGTGATTTGTATAAACATCCAGCATGGCAGCCCCTGCCGGAATAACCTTTGCACCTACAGCCTTAGCAGCCTTCGCATAAGCTGTTTGAAGCTTCTCCGCCATCTTGCGGGTGCTTCCTCCGTAAGATGGCAGTCCACCATGTCCGGCCTTGTATCCCCAAGTCTCATATAAAAATAAATCCGCACCATTAGCACTTACTTTTTTAGCAAGAGCCTTAACGCCCCTTTCAAAGCTCGCATAATCGCTAATAGGCCTATGGCTTTGTTCTTGTATAATTACAGCATCATATTCCTTCTCACGAAGGTATCTGTCAACCCTTTCACCATAAGCATCAGAAGCATTTGCAAAAGACTCCAATATATATGAGCCACGCGTAACAGCATCAACAACCACAGTATAGCCCGCCTTTTTGCAAATCGGTTCAAACAATCTTCTGGGCATATTGTTGTATTCCGTAAAGCTGTTGCCAATAAACAATATCCTGTATTTCTTGCTTTTATCAGCAAATCTGCTATCTGTCTCAGCTCCGGGACTTGCCGTCTCTTCAGGGCTTGCCGTCTCTTCAGGACTTGCGGTCTCGCCAGTTGCTACGGAATCACTGTTTCCTGCCGCCTTTGAGCCATCATCATTGGTTGAACAGCTCGGCAAGCAAGATAAGCCAATACAGATTAATAAAATCACAGAAAGTATTTTCTTCATTTTTTCGTTCTCCTCTTCAACGTTCATTATTAATTCATTATTCATTACATATTTTTGTGCATTGAAGCATTGTACGCAGCTTGCTTAAGTATTTTATCTCTCCACTTAGAACCGGAAGAATAATCAACATTTCTTACATCCACTCCAAAAATGGTGCACAACATTGTATACGCAACAAGTGTGCTTCCCGTCTGAGAAGAATGGTGATAGTCCGACATATAAAGTTCTATTTCATCTTTATGATTTACATAAACATCAAGCATAGCAATCCCTGCATGAATAATTTTTGCGTCTACTTCTTTTGCCGCCTCCATATATGACTCGGAAAGCTTCTTCGCCATGTCGTGAGTGCTGCTGCCAAAAGAATGCAAACTGCCGTGACCTTCCTTGTATCCCCATGTTTCGTACAAAAACAGCTCTGCGCCATTCTCTTTTACTTTTTCCGCAAGCCTACGTACGCCTCTTTTAAAACTTTCCTTGTCGGAAATCGGTCTGCTGCTCTGCTCTTGCAAAACAACAAAATCATATTTGTTTTCCCGGAGGCATTTATCAACCTTAGCTCCGTAAAAATCTGCAGGATTAGCAAAATTTTCTAAAATATAGCTACCTCTTGTCACTGCGTCTACCGTGACATTAATTCCTGCCATTTCGCACAAAGGAGCAAAGATTTCTTGCGGCATATTGTGGAATTCCGTAAAACTGTTGCCGACAAACAAAATCCTATAATTCTTCTCTGTTTTTTTACCGCAACCTGATAAGCAAGTCATACCCATACAAAAAGCAAGCATAAAAGAAATATACTTTTTCATAAAATCACCTCAAAAAAATTTTTATCAACTTACCATATATCGATTTAGAATAAGGCTGATACCTCATTGGTAAATCAATATATGTTTTTTTATCAACAATGCTCTTGGTATGAGAAAAAGTGTTAAAACCATCTCTGCCATGGTATTGTCCCATACCGCTCTCTCCCACTCCGCCAAAACCCATTTCGCTTGTAGCAAGGTGAATTATCGTATCATTTATGCAACCGCCGCCATACGACAATCTCTCTGTTATCTCTTTTATATGGGCTTTGTTTTCCGAGAAAACATAAAGCGCCAAGGGTTTTGCTTTATCACAGAGCAAACCGAAAATATCTTCATAATTGTCAAATGTCAAAACCGGTAATACAGGGCCGAAAATTTCTTCTTGCATTACATCATCTTCCCAAGTGACATTGTCCATAACAGTAGGAGAAATTTGGAGTTTTTCCCGGTTACTGTCCCCTCCTGTTATTACTTTACTTTTATCTATAAGTTTGCAAATACGGTCAAAATGCTTTTCATTTATAATTTTACCGTAATCTCTGTTCTCCAACGGAATATCGCCGTACTGCTTAGCTATTTGCCCACAGATTTCTTTTATAAGTTCATATTTCACCTTTTTGTCACAAAGAATGTAGTCAGGTGCAACACATGTTTGTCCGCAATTTAGAAATTTACCGAAAACAATTCTTTTTGCCGCAATTTGGATTTTGGCGGAACTATCCACTATACACGGACTTTTTCCTCCTAACTCCAACACTGTAGGAGTCAAATTTTCAGCCGTATGTCTTAATACTTCTTTACCAACATTTTGGCTGCCCGTAAAGAACACAAAATCAAATTTTTGTTCCAGCAAAGCAGAATTTTCCTTTCTGCCGCCTGTAACAACAGCGACGTATTCCGTATCAAAACATTCTTCTATTATGGTTTTTACAATGCTGCTTGAAGCAGGTGAATACGCACTTGGTTTTATCACCGCTGTATTGCCGGCAGCTATCGCGTCAATCAACGGACCTATCGAAAGCAAAAAAGGATAGTTCCACGGGCTCATAATCAATACATTACCATAGGGTGTAGGTTTTTTATAGCTTGATGAAGCAAATTGGGCAAGAGGAGTCCGAACACGCTTTGGCGAGGCAAATTTTTTGGTATTTTTAATCATGTAACTGATTTCACTAAGCACCATGCCTATTTCACACATAAAGCTTTCAAAGGAGCTTTTCCCTAAATCCTGTTTTAAAGCTTCTGATATTTCGCTTTCGTATTTTTTTACGGTGGTATAAAGTTTTTTTAACGCCTCTATTCTAAAGCCGACTTTTAAGGTAGCTCCGCTTTTAAAATATTCACGCTGTTTTTTAACAACACTTTGTATCTCCACCAAAAATCACAAACCTTTTTATAAATCTTTCTCTTTTAACCATTATACTTTAAATAACCTAAAATGCAATTGAAATTTAGTCGATAAAGTGACATAATATGAATGTTTATAAATATTAAAACTCTCCCGGGAGAACAGCAATGAATTTTCACAAAATTTCTCAACCAGAAGATATTTTAAAAATAAAACCTTTTTTGGATTTATATCGAAAAGATTTTTCTGACTTAACATGTCCAAACTTTTATATGTGGAGAAATCTTTATCCGAGAGAATACTGTATTTTCGACAATACATTGATTATAAGGGAATATTCTGCAACCGATGATAATGATTTTCGCTTTTATTTACCTGTTGGACAAAACGTCGAGGGCGCAATGAAATTTATAGAGCATTACTGTTTAAACAGACACTCTCCCCTTATTTTTTCAAATCTTACTCTTGGTGAAGCTCAGGAAGTCGCAGCTCAATATTTCTATGCAGAAATAAATTACGACAGAAATTGGAGCGATTATGTTTATTCTGCGGAGGATATGCGTTCCTTTAAAGGAAAAAAATTTGCAGGACAGAGAAATCATATCAACAAGTTTAGAAAGCTTTACGGAGAATATCAATATCATCAAATAACAGAAAACAACATAGATAGTGTCAAAGCGTTTTTTTATAAATTCGGGCAAAGCAAGCATTTTTCAAGTCAAGATGAGTTAACAGAATACAAACTCAATATAGAATTTCTGGACAAGCTTTTTCTACTGAATGGTGTAGGCGGTTACATCACTTGCGGCGAGGAAATAATTTCCGTAGCGATGGGAGAAAAGCGAGGAAATACATTATACGTATGCATAGAAAAAGCAAATCGTGAGTATCAGGGCGCTTACCAGGTCATGGTGCAGGAATTTGCGAAACACAACACGGATGATAAAGTTTGCTTTATAAACCGCGAAGAAGATATGGGAAAAGAAGGCTTAAGAACCTCTAAACTTCAATATCAGCCTGTTGAAATAAAAAACAAATATTGGGTAACTGTCGATACATTGTTTCGTGAAATATCCTCTCCTGTAAAAATTTGCGGCGAGCGCATTGAGCTAAACGAAATCACAGATGATGATGCCGAAAGTTTTATGCGATTGTATATTGATGATGAGAATAACAAATATTGGGGTTACAATTACAAAGAAGACGCTCCAAAAGTTATAAATGCCGATTATTTTATTAATTTTGCCAAGCAAATGAAAAAAACGAGAGAAGAATATTCCGTAGCTATAAGAGCAGACGGAAAATTTGTCGGAGAAGCTGTTTTCCATAATTTTGACTATTTCGGAAACGTGGAGCTCGGCATTAGGCTTTTGCCGGAATTTCAAGGAAAAGGTTTTGCAACAGATGCAGTCAAAATTATGACTGATTATGCCAAAACAACGATTGGCGCAAAAAGCATTAAAATGAAATGTTTTCATCAAAACGAAAAATCCATAAAGATGATAAAAAGTGCCGGCTTTACAGAGGTCAGCCGTGACGACAAATTTATATATTTTTCTTTCAAGCAAGAGGAAAGGTGCAGCGTATATGGTAAATGACAACGATATTTTAGTAATAGGCGGAGGACCTGCCGGTGTTTGTGCCGCAATTGCAGCAGCAAGAGAAGGTGCAAAAGTACTTTTAATAGAGCAAAGCGGTTGTTGCGGCGGAATGGCAACTTCCGGCCTTGTGGGACCTTTTATGACTTGCTATGATGCAAAAGGCGAAAATATGATTATACGAGGTATTTTCGAAGAAATTGTAAATCGCATGGTAGAAAAAGGTTTTGCCATTCATCCAAAGGATGTTTTGGGTGGTACATGTTTCTCTTCTTGGATAAAAATCGGTCACGACCACATAACGCCTTTTGAAGCGGAAGGGCTTAAACTTGTACTGGACGAAATGCTATTAGAGGCAAATGTTTCAATACTGTATCATACAACTTTTGCAAAGCCCATCCTTGAGGACAATAAAATTACAGGTGTCACCGTTTTGTCAAAAGCCGGTTTTGAGAACATTTATGCCAAAGTCGTAATTGATTGCACCGGCGATGGCGATGTTGCTTTCCGTTCAGGTGTTCCTTTTGAAATGGGCAACGAGGAGCTTGGCTTGATTCAGCCTGCCACAATGTTTTTTCACATGAGCAATGTAGATTCTGATGCTATCGAGGCAGACATAAATGACAATTTAGATAATTTTTACCGCAAAGATGGCGTAAACTATCGTTCACTTCACTGGAGGGTAACAGAAGCTCGCGAGAATGGAGACTGGTCCTTAAACCGTGTTAGCATAGGTCTTTTCAGAATGCCGAAAAAGGACGAATGGTGTATAAATACCTCTCGAATCATGGGTGTAGACAGCACAAACAACGAAAGTCTTACCTTTGCAGAAATAGAAGGTAGAAAGCAAGCAGATGAAATCATTAAATTTTTCCGCAAATATGTTCCGGGCTGTAAGGACGCGAGAATTAAGTCAACTGCTTCTCATATAGGCATCAGAGAAAGCCGCCATATTCAGGGAGAATATCGACTTACTGCAGAGGATTTATTATCTGCAAAAGTTCCCGAAGACAGCGTATTCATTGCTGCAAATTCCGTAGATGTGCACGGCAGATTCGGGCCGAAAAGCAACGAATACGTACCTATTAGCGGAGATTATTACGGTGTTCCTTTTCGCTGTCTGGTGCCTCAAAGAATCGACAATTTGCTTGTTGCAGGCAGATGTCTCAGTGCTGACTCTACTGCCGCCGGAGCTGTCAGGGTTATGCCCCCATGCATGGCAATGGGACAGGCAGCAGGAACAGCGGCTGCATTAAGTATAAAAAACAATCATTCCGTACGCAAAACGGATGTTAAGATGTTAAGAAAAATTTTAGCAAAAAACAATGTTATTCTTTAAACGGAGAGAAAAATGAGCAGTATTTTTAAAACGATTGAACACTCATGTGATTTTTGTGTTGTCGGAGGCGGTCTTGCCGGTACGATTGCGGCTCTGGCTGCTGCACGTAACGGAGCAAAGGTTGTTCTCATACAAGACAGACCTATGCTGGGCGGCAACAGTTCCTCTGAAATAAGAATGTGGGTAAGAGGCGCACGAGGCCCTTACAATAGAGAAACGGGCATTCTTTCTGAATTTGAAGAGGAAAACATTTACAGAAATCCTACCCTCGCTCCCACTTTATGGGACAGTGTTCTTTATGGCAAAATTAAAGAAAATAAAAATATTACTCTTTTATTAAACGCTTCATGTCTTGATGCGCAGTGCGACGGTAATACAATAAAAAGCGTTACTGCTTGGCAGCTTACTACATATACTTGGCAAAAAGTTACTGCAAAATACTTTGCTGATTGCTCGGGAGACAGTGTGCTGGCGCCTCTTACGGGAGCAAAATATCGCATTGGACGCGAGGGCAATGACGAATTCAACGAAACAATCGGCCCTAAAGTTGCTGATGAAAAGGTTATGGGTATGAGTATTCTTTTGCAATCAAGAGAAACGGATCATCCTGTGTCGTTTATTCCGCCTGAGTGGGCAAATGTATATGAAAAAGACGAGGATTTTGCTATTATTCCGTATTTAAAGTCACAACATTCAACTTTCCGCAATCACACGGTAGGCACGAACGGTTGCAATCTCTGGTGGATGGAGCTTGGCGGTTTAGGCCCTGCTATAGAAAATACAGAAGAAACTCGCGACGAACTTATGAAAGTAGCTTTCGGTATATGGGATCATATAAAAAACAGGGAGGATCATGGTTTTGACAACTGGGAATTAGAGTGGATTGGCTTTCTCCCCGGCAAAAGAGAGTCCGTAAGATATATAGGAGAACATGTTCTTACGCAAAACGATATTGCCGCCGGCGGTAATTTCGATGATATTGTAGCCTACGGCGGTTGGCCAATGGACGACCATAATCCCAAAGGATTCTTAGCAAATGGCGAAGAAGATGAACCGTCAGGTTTTTACAGAGCACCTTCTCCTTACGGAATACCCTACCGCAGCCTTTTTTCCGGCAATATTGATAACTTGTTTTTTGCCGGACGAAACATCAGCGCAACGCATGCTGCACTCAGCTCCACTCGTGTAATGGGTACTTGTTCCCTTTTGGGGCAAGCTATTGGTACTGCTGCTGCAATTTGTAATCAAAAAAACATCTTACCTAAACAGTTAAATGGCGATTTAGTTAAAATACTTCAGCAGACTCTTATATATGACGGCGTTTTTATTCCCGGTATAAAAAGAGCTATTCCCGAAAAAACAAAAGTTGCAAATATAAATATTTCCGAAGATGAAAGAGAAATCCTTCTTAACGGTGTCGAAAGGCCAAGGAGTGATGAAGAACAAAACTCTATAATAATAAACAAAGGCGATGCTCTAAGATTTACTTATGCATCGCCCGTTGAAATTAAAGAATTACGTATTATGTTTGATCCTGACTATAATCGTATGTCGGTTTCTCCCAACATCAAAAATCGTGTTTTTGCTCAGAAATTACATACAGGCCTCGATTTTGTACCACTTAAAGTTCCTGCCACAATTGTTAAGGCTTTTGAAGTCTATGCAGATGGCAAACTTGTGTATAAGACCGACAATAATTACCATGCTTTGACAAAAATTCCTTTAGGCATTTCCGCTTGTGAATTCAACATAAAATTCATTGATACATGGGGTTCTGAAAAAGTCACGCTTTTTGCTTGTGAACTGATTTAGTCTTGCAGCTTTTGCGAATTTTAGGACTCCTTTGATCCGCAATTAGGACAAAACGCGTCATTTGGATCTTTAGGCTTACCGCAAAATTGGCAAAATTGTACTTGTGTATCAATCTTGTTTTTGTTCTTGTTTTTCTTTTTCTTGCCGATAACTATCAAAACAACTATTACAACCACTGCCACAGCCGCAACAGCAATTCCGATGTAGATTAAATATGTATAATCTACAAGCTCTCCGCGTTCATTCGCAGCTGCCTTATAAGTATAATCATAGTTACCATCGCCATCTTCATCTACTTTTAAAGTAGTAGTTTTTGTATTGGCGGCAACAGTATCAATTTCCGTTCGTTTTGTAATTTTGATATTTGTAAACTTACGCATATCACTATACTCACCGTCACTGTCCATAAAACCGATTGTATACGTCATGCGGCCCTTACCGTTACCTTCTATGTTTATTATATCGTATTCCGTACCTTCTTTAAGCCTGAGGATTTTAATTCTGTTATCTGTAGACGTTTTATTTTCCTCTTTATTTTCCTCAAATGTCAGCGTACCGAAATCTGTTCTTTGGTTACTTTCTGCATTCTTCGAAGAAAGTTTTTCTCCATCATATTTTACGGTAACGTCAACAGGGCAAGCAATTCTGATGTATATATACTTTGTTCCCTTAATTTGATCAGCAATATCTCCGAAGAAGAATACTAATTGTTCAGCGTCATCAACCTCATAATGACCGCCCTCACTTGCTATTCCCTGCATCAGTGATTGAGCATCGGCCTTATCATACAAACTGCTGAAGAATCCCAACGTATAAATATATACATCTTTATCTTTTATTCCATCAGCAAATTTTATCAATTCATCTCCAACTTTACCATTATTTGGAGAACCGTCACTCATTAATACAATTATCTTTTTCTTAGCACTGCTGTCTTTTAACATGCTGTAAGCCTCTGTCAAACCGGCCTCAATATTTGTGCCGCCACCTGCATTGATATTATTTACTGCATTTTTAAGATATTCTTCGTTCTTACAAAAATCAGAAATTCTCAAAGCACTGTTATCATAAGCAACAACACCTATACTGGCTTCTTCTTTTAATACCGTATTAATAAACTTCTCTGAGGCACTTTTTGTTTCTGCCATAGGCGTACCTTCCATACTGCCGGAAGCATCCAAAACCAGAACGACATCTCTTTCTTTTGAACCTGTCATCTCAGGCCATTCAGATTTACCTCCATCTTTTTCGATGGAATCAATCTTAGCTTGAACACATCTTGCATAAGCTTTTGCCCCTTCTTCATTGGGATGCATCGAATAAGCACTTATAAAGCCACTGTCTTCTAAATCCTCATCTTGCTTAAAAATCTCAACTTTGTTCATATATGCATCTTTTGAATATGCTTCATGTCCTTCAAACTCCTCTTCTACAGAAACAAAGCAAATCTTTAATCCTGATGTTTTTGCAGAATTTACGAGCATTTCTATTTCAGCATTAAATCTGCTTACAGAGTCGTTAACAGTGGTTGCAACATCTTTCGTAAACAATGCTCCTTTACCGTCTTTATTCAGAAGCTTAGGATATCCTGCAACAATTATCTTTGCTTGAGAGCCGGCAGCAGCGGCAATATCCATATACGCTTGCTCCAAATCATCTCGAATACCGTCTTCTTTATAAAAATCATCCCATATAGCATTAAGTTTATCAGAAAGAGAACTTGGATTTAAAATTCCTATTGTACTTGATTTTACAGCCTCGGATATTACATCTGTAAACTTTGCATCATTGCCGCCCAGAGTTAATGTTACATAGTCCGCTTTTTCTCCTCCGAGATTCTTAAAAACATTAAGCTGAGGATCTATGTATCTGCTGCCTGAGTAACCGTCCGTATCATACTCTTTCTCAAAGCTGTTTTTTAAATGTTTAGTCTCTGCGCCGGAAGTTGCAACAAAAAACCAATTATCACCGCGATTTTCTGACATTGTACCCTCAACACCCGGCAATTTAAGCATACCTGACCAACTGCTTTTCGAACGGTGTGCCAACCAATCCTGATTTCGCACTTTACTGTAATTGGATAAATCCTGACCATAAAAGGGTTCTATTCCTTCCCCCGAAGAAAACGAATCTCCGAGAGATACCATTATCATATTTTTTTCTTCATCTGCTTTTACTGTAAAATCTCCTAAAAAAGGTAAAAGCAAGCTGACAAAAACAGCACAGCAAAGAAGAGTGCATATAAATTTCGTTTTCCTTGTTGTTAATATTTTTCTCATAATTTATCGAGCTCCCTATATGTCAATTTATCAAGTGTCTCAGCATCAATTTTGTCAACCTTTTTTACTGTAAGAACATCTGCATTCGGAATGTTAACATAAAATTTATTTGTAGTGCTGTCATAACTCGTTATTGTATCTTCTTCTGAAAGCATAATTTGTACGCTCGATTCTTTTTGCTCATTGTACGAAAGCGGATTTGCCACTACCATTCCGTTAATCTCAAACAACATCCATATATCACCGCTACTTGAAATATAATAAGCCTGATACATAGGATGCTTTGTTGATGAATATTCCGATATTTTTGTCGCTTTGGAATACTCTCCGTCCATGTCGTACTCCGTCGTAATCAAGTTAGCATCAAAGCCTCTTTCAGAAAAGTTCTCGTATGTTTCTGATTCGGAATGGACATCTGTTGACTCCGTTGCTTTAATCTCTGACTTTAACGATGTGTTATTATTAAAATATTCGTCAGCATCAGGAGGAGTCACTTCATAAGGAGTTTTCAAATCTTCCTCTGTAAATTTATCCTGTGTTTTTTCAT
This sequence comes from Clostridia bacterium, assembly GCA_017522515.1. The sequence continues at coordinate 6,458 of JAFWZH010000232.1, read as the reverse complement.
TTTCTTTGGTTTCCTCTTTATTATTATCCTTCAGTCCCATTGATACAAAAGCATCATTCACAAAAGGAATGTTGATTTTATCAAAGTATGTCATTACACCAATAACAGCAATTGCAGCAATAACGACAACAACCGAGACAGCAATAATGATAAGGGGCATTTTACTCTTTTCACCATTTTTTGACATTTGCAGACCTCCACAAACAAATTTCGTCAATAAGTCCAAAAAGAAACACCAATCTTTAAGACCGGTGCTTCGTTCAAACTCTGTATACGTGCATGATAGTAACATATTTCCCGTACAAAAACAACTCTGATTTCACATTTGTTTTTTTACAATTTGGTATTCGTCGCCCGACCTAAAGTACGGACATCTTTTATGTTTGTACTGCACATACCTGGCCATTTCATCCTCATCCATATATACTGTACATATATATCCTTCAGCTTCTTCATCAAATTCATAGTACATGCAATTTTCGCAATCTATCGTATCAACCATAACTCAAATTATTTTATTTCCAGTACGGAATATCCTTGTGCTTCTATTGTATTTTTTAATATTTCGTCACTTACCTCTTCTGAAAGCGTTACAACTGCTCTATCCTTTTTGTAGCTTACATCAGCCTCAATAACGCCGGGTATCTCCTCCAAACATTTTTTAACTCTTGCCTCGCAATGACCACACATCATGCCTTTAATTTTCATAGTTTTTTTCATTTCATTTACCTCTTTCATTTTACTTTTATATTTATGAATTCTGACAAAATTAAGTCTTAAAGCATTAATCACCACGCAAAAGCTGGACAAACTCATAGCCGCCGCGCCAAACATAGGATTTAGTTTCCATCCCATCAAAAAATACCAAACTCCTGCCGCAAGCGGTATACCAATTATATTATAAATAAAAGCCCAGAACAAGTTTTCACGAATATTTTTCAAAGTAGCTTTACTCAATTTTATTGCAGCCGGTACATCTGACAGTCGACTTTTAACAAGAACAATATCTGCCGCATCAATAGCAATATCTGTACCTGCTCCTATTGCTATACCTATATCAGCCCTTGTAAGAGCAGGCGCATCGTTGATTCCGTCGCCTACCATCACTACTTTTCCTTTTTTCTGCAAAGCACGAATAGCCTCATCCTTATCGCCGGGAAGAACGTCTGCAATTACTTCATCAATGCCCACTTGCTTTCCTATGGCTTTTGCAGTTTTCTCGTTATCGCCTGTAAGCATCACTGTCTGCAATCCCATACTTTGAAGTTCTTTTATAGCTTCAATACTGTCTTCTTTTACAACATCTGCCACAGCAATAATTCCCGCGAGCTTTCCGTCTTGTGCAAAGAACAATGGTGTTTTTCCTTCTCCCGCAAGCTCTATTGCCATATCTTTCATTTTATTATCAATTGCAGCTTTATCTTCTATAAATTGAAGATTTCCGCCATAAAGCACAGAATTTTCAAATTTTGCTTTCAAACCACTACCCGGTAGAACAACAAATTCTGAAACCTCGGTTATTTCAATTTCTTCATCAATTGCCTTTTTGCGAATTGCCGCGGCAAGGGGATGTTCACTGTTTTTTTCAAGTGCGGCAGCAAGCGACAAAAGCTGTACAGTGCTCCACCCTTCCGACGGTATAATACTTACAACAGTGGGATTGCCTTCTGTCACAGTTCCTGTTTTATCAAGAGCTACTATCTGTGCTTTACCTGCCTGTTCAAGTGCTGTTGCCGTTTTAAAAAGTATTCCGTTCTTTGCTCCCAAACCCGTTCCTACCATTATGGCTACGGGCGTCGCCAAGCCCAGTGCGCAGGGGCAGCTTATAACAAGTACGGAAATCGCTCTCGCAATTGCAAATCCAAATGTTTTGCCTACCAAAAGCCACACTATTAAAGTTACTAATGCTAATCCTATTACCACAGGCACAAAAACACCTGATACTTTATCCGCAATTTTGGCGATAGGTGCTTTTGTTGCAGAGGCATCGCTAACCATTTTTATTATTTGTGAAAGTGTTGTATCCTCTCCTACTCTTGTTGCTTCGCATTTTAGAAATCCGGACTCATTTATCGTACCGGCGGAAACGGGTGCTCCGACTTCTTTATCTACAGGAAGACTTTCGCCTGTTAATGCAGATTCATTGACTGCACTTTGTCCTTCTAAAACTACTCCGTCTACCGGAATTTGTTCTCCCGGTCTGATTAAAAACACATCGCCTTTTTGTACTTCTTCTATTGAAACCTCTATTTCTTTGCCATTTCGTAAGACTGTTGCTGTTTTTGGTGCAAGCTTCATGAGACTTTCAATGGCACTTGTAGTTTTACCTTTTGCACCGGCTTCAAGCATTTTACCTACTGTTATTAAAGTCAAAATCATTGCTGCCGATTCAAAATAAAGTTCATGCAAATATGACATCGCCAAAGCGTGTTCGCCTGCCATTTGTGCCTCCGACATGGCAAAAACAGCATATACACTATAACCAAAAGAGGCAAAAGAACCCATTGCAACGAGTGTGTCCATGTTTGGTGCTTTGTGAATCAAGCCTTTGACTCCGTTTATAAAAAATTTTTGATTAATTATCATCACGGTTATGGCTAAAAGCATTTGACACAACCCAATATTTACAGGATTATCTGCAAGAAATGTTGGCAACGGAAATCCCCACATTGTATGTCCCATGGAAACATACATTAACAGAATAAGTATTAATACTGAGGCCAATAAACGTTTTTTCAGGGCCGGTGTTTTTGTATCTGTTATTGAGACCTTATTTTTTGACATTTTGGTTTTGTTATCCGACAAAACTTCAGATGCTCCGTAACCGGCTGCAAAAACAGCTCTAATTACTTCTTCACTGTCAGCGGAGCCTTCTACATTCATGGAATTAGTCAGTAAATTAACGGTACATGTTTCTACCCCTTTTACTGCCAACACAGCTTTTTCTACTCTTGCACTGCACGCAGCACAGCTCATACCGGTAACTAAAAACTTTTTCATCTGCTTGTTCCCTCATTTCATAAGTTTTTGCATTGTAGTTACAAGTTCTTCTATAGTTTCATTCTTCCCTGCACGGATATCTTCGGCCACACAGGTACTTATATGATTTGCGAGAAGTTCCTTATTAAATGCATTAAGTGCTGCATTTATTGCGCTTACTTGAATAAGTATATCTGTACAGTAAGCATTTCTCTCAACCATACCTTTTATTCCCCTTATTTGGCCTTCTATTCTGTTAAGTCTATTCATTAATTTTTTATATTCTTCTTCAGAGCGTTCTTTCTTTTTGCCGCAGCATTCACATTTGTTATTCATATTTAACTCCTACGTTCAGATTTTAAATACCCTACGGGGTATATTGATATTATATAATTATTAACCAGCAATGTCAATAAAATTTATGCAGTCATCAATATAAAAAGCTCTAAGACTCATGTTCGTATGAATCTTAGAGCTTTTCGGAATTATCCTTATCTCACATTATTTCTTTTTCTTCAAATAAACAATCAAAGTTACTACTGCTCCGATGATTATTACTGCAGATATTACAACTGCTATTATTGCTCCAATGTTATTGTTTTTCTTACTTTCATTATTTTTGGCGTCAGACGATGATATATCCGTTGTCTCCGAAGGCGTTTCCGTAAATATCTCGGTGGGATTTACAGTAGGCTTTTCCGTCGGAATAATCGTAGACTCTGCTGTCGTGTCAGCCGAAGGAGATTCCGTCGGCAAAGCAGATGGCACCACAGTAGGTATATCGGAAGGAGTTGCCTTGGGAGTTTTCGAAGGTGCTACGGAAACAGTCGGTGCTTTTGTTGGTGTTGCCGGACTCTTCGTAGGTGTTGCTACAGGTGTGGGCGTTGCAGGAACGTCCGGTGTTTCGTCATAAACCAAAGCGATACCATTCCACACACTGCGTATGCTACCGTCTGAATAACAAGATCTTTCTACATATTTATTATTGTCTAATGTTATCATTGTTGTGGAACCGCCTCCGTCAAGGAGGAAGCATGTATCGTAGCCTATTTCTTTACAGAAATCATCTATTTGTTTGTTAAAGACAAGGCCCTCACGTACACCGTCCGTATCAGCAGTAACCATAGTCATCATAATTGTGCCATCACTTTTGTAACCGATAATATTTGTTGGATAGTTATCAGCAGAACCACCTAAAAGTTCATTGTTTATTTTACCGTCTTTCATTACTAAGCATTGGCCACCTATTGCTTCTTCGCAATTCTCCCAATATGTTCTATCCTCTGTACACTTTATATCGCTTGATATTGTTACTTTATCTCCCTCACTGAACTTACCTTGCAATTTTGATATTTGAGTACCTCTTGCTGTCAAAATCAGGATATTATCATCTAATCCTGCACGTTTTTTAGTTCCTTCTTTATATATATTTGTTACAGTTCCTGTAATTTTTTGATTATTGTATAACTTATTTGTTGTATCTGCTTTAATTACCACTTCATATGCATCTTCGCTTACGTAGTTTGAATCATTTAATCTGTTGTTATATAGATTTAGAGAGTTATTTACAGGTGCTCGGTTAAATCCTGTTGGTGTAATCGTTTTTCCTGTTGTATCATTTTTAACTTTAACATCCACAGTAGGTTTTCCTATTGTAACTTTGTTATCTGTCGTAATGCATAATGTGAAATAGTCTGCCCCTTGCTCTATTGGGGGCATTTGACTGCACCAAATTTCGGTATCAATAACTATCGGGCTAAAGCTTACTCTGTAGTTTGCGGAAACGCTTGCTCCAAGGCTGTTTACCCATGACATCCAATCTCCGTTTACTGCTGCAAGAATTTTCTTGTCATCTTCTTTATATTTGTTAACTTCTTCTGTAAGAGGTCGGGCATTTTTTGTATATGTGCCGCAGTTGATTACTTCAAATGTCAAATTTGGATTTTTTTCCAAATTTGCTTCTACAATATTTATTATTTTGTTTGCACCCCAACCGGCAGAGCCTCCGCTTCCCAAATGTACTCTAGTATATACTGCTCCCGTATCTTTACCGTTAAGCTTTATGTTAGTTGTTACATTTGAGTCTTCTCCCACGAAAGAAAAGCGAGCAGCCTTTACATATGACTCTCCATTTTGCCAAAAAGCACCTACAGCTAATACAATAACAAAAATAACTGCAAGTATTTTTACCACTTGACGATTTTTACTATTATTACACATTATTTTCAACTCCCGAGTTGCATTTATATTATGTGTTTATTTTAATGTATTTTGTTTTATGAGTCAATTTCTATGTTATAAAATTAACACAGAAATCCACAAAAAAATTATTATAAAAAAGCATTTTTTGTATTGACAAAGAAAAATGCAGTGGTATAATGTAAAAGCTCGTTTGAAGAACGGGTAAAATAAATTAATATTCGACGCGGGGTGGAGCAGTTGGTAGCTCGTCGGGCTCATAACCCGAAGGTCGTTGGTTCAAGTCCTTCCCCCGCAACCAAAAAAATTCCTCGGACTTGTTCCGAGGATATTTTTTTACCTCTTCACTTTTCACTCTTCACTTTTCTCCCTCCACAGAGGAATTTTTTTGGAAGTAATAAGTAATAGTGAAAAGGTGTTTTAATATATCTTTTTGCCGTGGCAAAAAGCATTTTTGTTATAAAAGTATGTAAAGAATTAAGAACGGCAAAGTGTGAAAGTGCTTTAATCAATCAGTTTTTGCGTTCAGGTACAAGTATCGGGGCAAACATTAGAGAAGCATTTTGTGCTCACGGCAAGGCTGACTTTATTGCCAAACTGCAAATTGCTTTGAAAGAGTGTTCCGAAACGGAATATTGGATAGAGCTTATTTTAGAAAGCGGATATTATCACGACAAAACCTTGCTCGATAAATGTACGGAGCTGAAGAAGATTTTAATTTCCTCCCTTAATACAGCTAAAGCAAATCAAGATAATAAATAATTTTCCCCAAACCTCTGGACTTTCCGCAATCTTTCGGTATAATGTGTATTACTACCCAAAAGGAGCGTGTAAATGATAGACCTGAGGCCATATTACCAAGTAAAATTAACATTATTCCGATGTAAAACTCACTTTCTGTACAATCCTCCAAAAACCGAGGATGAGAAATACGCCTATGACATTATCCAAAAAGCATATTGGATCAATGAGAAAAAGATAGAAATGCTTGATTTTGAGAAAAATAAAAATTTGATCAAGGCATATTATAATAAATTAAAAGGAGATCTATGAATAAAAAAGAATTCAAAAAGTATATGCAACAAGGGCTGGGGCGCTGTATTCTTGTGTTGCAGTCCTCAGAAAATATTGAAAAATACAAAGAAATCGTGTTATGGGGATGCTTGCACAATTTGTCATATGACACACAATGCGAAGGCACCCGCGCGTCTTATATTTATGAGCTGACAACTTATTTTAACGACGAAGATTATTTTCTCTTGCCTTGTATCGAAGCTTTT